>NZ_JBHSAC010000001.1:0-66574 GCF_042649885.1 Streptococcus dentapri
GCGGATGAGAAAAATGCTTTTATGAAGCGCACAGAAGATTACAAGCCCTCGCCTTGGACTTGGTAGGGTGATAGTCTGTTGTGCGGTTTACATTTGCTATAGAAATGATAGCCTCAGCAGCAGGCTATTTTTTGCCTTAAATTATTGGCCTGAAAGTGCTATAATAGAGCCATGTCTAAAAAACCAACCTCTGCTTATGTGCACATTCCTTTTTGCACCCAGATTTGCTATTATTGTGATTTTTCCAAGGTTTTTATTAAAAATCAGCCGGTTGATGCTTATCTGGAGAAGCTAATTCAAGAGTTTCATCAGTATGACATCAAAAAGCTCAGAACGCTCTACATTGGTGGTGGAACACCGACAGCCATCACAGCAGAGCAATTAGCTTATCTGCTCAGTCAGTTGGAGGCGAATTTGGATTTAGAAACTTTGGAAGAGTTTACCATTGAGGCCAATCCGGGAGATTTGACTCCCGATAAGATTGAGGTTTTAAAACATTCAGCTCTCAATCGGGTATCTCTTGGTGTGCAGACCTTTGATGATAAGGAGCTCAAACGAATTGGCCGCAGTCACACTGAAGCCCAGATTTATGAGTCCCTTGCTGCTCTGAAAGAAGCTGACTTTGATAATATATCAATTGATTTAATCTATGCCCTGCCCGGTCAAACCATGGAGCAGGTTCGGACTAATGTCGCTAAAGCTCTGGCTTTGGATATTCCCCATATGAGCTTGTACAGCTTGATTTTGGAGCAGCATACCGTCTTTATGAACCGTATGCGCCGCGGCCGCCTCAGTCTGCCCACAGAGGATTTGGAAGCCGAAATGTTTAACTATATTATTGCTGAGTTGGAAAAAAATGGTTTTGAGCATTATGAAATTTCCAACTTTTCTAAACCTGGTTTTGAGAGTCAACACAATTTAGTTTACTGGGACAATGCTGAATACTATGGTGTCGGTGCTGGAGCTTCGGGTTATCTTGATGGCGTGCGTTACCGCAATTGCGGTCCGATTCAGCATTATCTCAGGGCCGTTGAGGAGACAGGACATGCGCGTTTACATGAAGAACACCTGACCAGACAGGAGCAGATGGAAGAAGAAATCTTTTTAGGTTTGCGTAAAAAAACCGGTCTGTCTATAACTCGGTTTGAAGAAAAATTTGCGGAAGACTTTCAGCTTCGCTACGGTTCAATTGTCCAAGAACTCGTGAGAAATGGGCTTCTGCAAGTTACTGGTGATCAGCTGCGGATGACCAAGCGGGGTCTTTTTCTAGGTGATACTGTAGCTGAGAAATTTATATTAGATGAGTGAGAAATATTATGGGAAAAAGATTTAAGGTCAACTACCGTATTCCATTTTACGAAAGTGATATAAATCATCAGATCAAATTGCCCCATTTGCTCTCCTTTGCCCTGCAGGTATCGGGCCTGCAATCAGAGGAATTGGGCAATACCGATGAGTTTATTCTGGAGAAATACAATTTGGTTTGGGTAATTACTGACTATGAGCTTGAGATTGAGCGCCTGCCCAACTATGCTGAAACGATTGAAGTAGAGACAGAGGCAATCGCCTACAATAAGCTTTTTTGCTATCGGAAATTCTTTATTTATGGGCAAGATGGTCAAAAAATTATTGACATCTCCTCCACCTTTGTCCTTATGGATTACGATAGTCGCAAGGTCGTTTCAGTCAAAGAAGCCATTGTGGAACCCTATGGCTCTGAAAAAATCAAAAAAATAATCCGCGGTCCCAAATACGATTCTTTGGACGACAGTGCTGAACAGGTCCTTTTTCATGTGCGCTATCTGGATTTGGACATGAATGGTCATGTTAACAACAGCAAGTATTTGGAATGGATGTACGAAGCTATGGATTTGGACTTTTTAAAGCAGCACATCCCTAAAAAAATTCAACTGAAGTACCTTAAAGAAATCCACTACGGCAAGGATATTTTATCGCTCATCCAGCGAGACGGCCTGAGCACCAAGCATGAAATCCGCTCAGACCAAGGCCTTCATGCTCAAGCCTTGATTGAGTGGCGATTAAAAGAAGGAGACCAAGATGACTTATAAAGGCTATCTGATTGATTTAGATGGAACTATTTATCGGGGTAAGGATCGTATTCCGGCAGGTGAGCGTTTCGTTCAACGTCTACAAGAACAGCAGATTCCCTATATGTTGGTAACCAACAACACCATGCGCACTCCGCAGATGATACAGGATATGCTGGCAGAAAATTTCAATGTTGAAACACCTTTGAAAACCATCTATACGGCAACCCTAGCGACTGTAGATTATATGAATGATATGGCGCGTGGTAAAACAGCCTATGTTATCGGTGAGATCGGCCTTAAATCAGCTATAGCCCAGGCTGGTTATACTGAGGATAAAGAAAATCCAGCCTATGTGGTGGTTGGTTTGGATCGTGGGCTAACCTATGAAATGTTGGTTACAGCGACTTTGGCCATTCAAAAAGGAGCGCTTTTTATAGGGACTAACCCCGACCTGAACATTCCAACAGAGCGCGGCCAACTTCCAGGTGCTGGTTCTGTTCAAGCTCTGCTTGAAGCGGCAACCCGTGTTAAACCAGTGATTATTGGCAAGCCGGAAGCCATCATTGTCAATAAAGCCTTGGAATATCTAGGAGTTGAGCGTAGTCGAGCGATTATGGTTGGTGACAACTATCTGACCGATATTATGGCAGGTATCAAAAATGATCTGGCAACTCTTTTGGTAACGACTGGCTTTACCAAACCAGAAGAAGTAGTGGGTCTGCCGATTCAACCTAGCCATGTCTTAGCCAGTCTGGATGAGTGGGAATTTTGATGAAAAATAAAATACAAGTTTCCATCTTTGTCCTCTGGCTTTTGAGCTTGGCGACTCTAGCAACTATTTATCTAGCTTGGTTCATTTATCCGCTGGAAAATCATAACTTAAATCTAGCAGCGAGCGTCAGTCTTTCTGATCATGAGCTCCTTCATAATTTCAACCAGCTCATGTCGTATTTGACCCTGCCTTGGGTGAGCGAGCTCAAGATGTCAGATTTCCCCTCTTCTAGTGAAGCTTTGGCGCACTTTAGGGATGTTAAGCATCTCTTTCATCTGGTTCAAGTCCTTTTTTTACTTGGAATCATTCCCTCTTACCAATTTTTGAAAAAACATTTTAATTCGCACTCTCTCTGGCTTCACAGTCGTCTCTTTTTAGCCTTGATTGTCCTGCCTGTTTTTCTAGCTTTTTTGGGAATGATGATTGGATTTGACCAATTTTTTACCCTTTTTCATCAACTACTCTTTCCAGGAGCCGATAATTGGCTTTTCAATCCCTATACAGATCCCATTATCTGGGTCCTGCCAGAAACTTATTTCTTACACTGTTTCCTCCTATTTTTCGCTTTTTATGAAATCCTTATGCTAAGTCTCTGGCTCTGGTCTAGGCGGCAATTTAAATGCTATCAAGCCAAAGAAAGGAAAAGCTTTCGATTGTTTTCATGAAAAAATTCGAAAGCTATGATAAAATAATGAAAATATCTAAAAGAGGATTTATTTCATGGAAGAAACATTTTTCATCTTAAAACCTGACGCTGTTGAGCGTGGATTGGTCGGGGAGATTTTACAGCGTGCTGAACGCCGTGGCTTTACCATTAGCCGACTTGAGGTACGCAAAGCTGACCGGGCTATTTTGGCGGCTCACTATGAAGATTTGGCAGATAAGCCGTTCTTTGATGGCTTGGCTGACTTTATGATGAGTAGACCGCTTGTCATTGGGACCTTCTCTGGTAATGATGTTATCAAGTCTTGGCGCCAGATGCTTGGTGCCACCAACCCAGCTGATTCAGCACCTGGCACCATTCGCGGTGATTTTGCTATGGCACCATCAGGAACGGTGATGCCTAATATTGCTCATGGTTCAGATTCACCTGAATCCGCCCAGCGTGAAATTGCCCTTTGGTTTGGTCAAGCCTAAAATCAGCCAATATGGCTCTCAGCAGTCTCTCGGTTTAAAATATGTGCTAGGCTCTAAATTACAGAAAAAAAGTCGAACATAAGCCCGGCTTTTTTGTTATAATGAAAATACTGATTAAATTTACAGCAAGGAAAAAGAATGGACATTCAAGAACTTAAAAAACGTCAGGAGAAAATCCGCAATTTCTCCATCATTGCCCATATAGACCACGGGAAATCAACTCTGGCCGATCGGATTTTGGAACAGACCAAGACCGTTTCCGATCGTGAAATGCAGGCGCAACTCCTAGATAGCATGGACCTTGAGCGTGAGCGTGGAATTACTATTAAACTAAACGCTGTTCAGCTCAATTACACAGCCAAAGATGGTGAAACTTATATTTTCCACTTAATTGACACACCGGGACACGTGGATTTCACCTATGAAGTATCACGTTCACTGGCTGCTTGTGAAGGAGCTATTCTAGTTGTAGATGCGGCTCAGGGTATTGAGGCTCAAACGCTGGCTAACGTTTATCTAGCCTTGGACAATGACTTGGAAATCCTACCGGTCATCAACAAGATCGATTTACCAGCAGCTGATCCTGAGCGTGTGCGCCAAGAGATTGAAGATGTTATTGGCTTGGATGCCAGTCAGGCTGTCCTCACTTCAGCCAAGGCGGGTATCGGAATTGAAGAAATTCTGGAGCAGATTGTTACCGAAATACCAGCTCCATCAGGCGATGTTGAAGCTCCCTTGCAAGCTCTGATCTTTGACTCTGTTTATGATGCCTATCGCGGTGTTATCTTGCAGGTTCGTATTGTCAATGGAACGCTCAAACCTGGTGATAAGATTCAGTTGATGTCCAATGGCAAGACTTTTGATGTGACCGAGGTCGGTATTTTTACCCCCAAGGCTCTGGGGCGTGATTATTTAGCGACAGGAGATGTTGGCTATATCGCAGCCTCGATTAAAACAGTGGCAGATACTCGTGTCGGTGACACCATCACTCTGGCTGATCAACCTGCTGATCAACCTTTACATGGTTACAAGCAGATGAATCCTATGGTATTTGCGGGTCTCTATCCCATTGAGTCCAATAAATATAATGATCTGCGTGAAGCCCTTGAAAAGTTAAAGCTCAATGATGCCAGCCTACAATTTGAACCGGAGACTTCTCAGGCTCTAGGTTTTGGATTCCGTTGTGGTTTCTTGGGCCTACTGCATATGGACGTTATTCAAGAGCGTTTGGAGCGTGAATTTAATATTGACCTGATTATGACCGCACCGTCTGTTGTTTACCATGTCAATAAAACGGATGGAGAACTACTGGAAGTCTCCAATCCGTCCGAATTTCCTGATTCCACTCGGGTAGATACCATTGAGGAGCCCTTTGTAAGAGCTCAGATTATGGTGCCGCAAGAGTATGTCGGTGCTGTTATGGAATTGGCCCAGCGTAAGCGCGGTGATTTTGTAACCATGGAATATATTGATGATAACCGTGTCAATGTCATTTATCAGATTCCATTGGCTGAAATCGTCTTTGATTTCTTCGATAAACTCAAGTCCTCAACTCGTGGCTATGCTAGCTTTGACTATGAAATTTCTGAGTATCGTCCTTCTAAATTGGTTAAGATGGATATCTTGCTCAATGGTGAAAAGGTGGACGCTCTTAGCTTCATCGTCCACAGTGAATTTGCCTATGAGCGTGGGAAGATGATTGTTGAAAAACTCAAGAAAATTATCCCACGCCAGCAATTTGAAGTCCCTATTCAGGCTGCTATCGGTCAAAAAATTGTGGCTCGTTCTGACATCAAGGCTTTGCGTAAGAATGTTCTAGCCAAGTGTTACGGTGGTGACGTTTCCCGTAAACGTAAACTACTGGAAAAACAAAAGGCTGGTAAGAAACGTATGAAATCCATTGGTTCTGTTGAAGTGCCCCAAGAGGCCTTCCTCAGTGTGCTCAGTATGGATGATGATGAAAAAAAATAAAATTGAGTTTTTCTCGATTTTATTTTTTATTTACGAATAATGAGATGAAGTTAGTCAATCGTTAAGATGCTTTAACAATATAAATTGATTCAGCTTGTTGCTAGTCAGGGCTTACTCTGACTCCAACTAGAGATTTAAGAGCAAGGTGTTGTGAATACTTAACGTTTATGATAAACTAACTTTGTTAATAAAATTAAAGGAATTAGGGAAATGCGAAAACGAATGTACAAAGCTAAGAAGCACTGGGTAATTGCCAGTGCTGCTGCCTTGACGGTATTGGGAACAGGTGCTGCAGCATCTGCCGATGAAACAACTCCTGGGACAGTTGATCCATCTACAGAGGTTACTGCCGCTACCAGTATCAGCTCAAGAGCTAATACTAGCGCTGATGAAGCAAATAGCTCAACTCAAGCAACCAGTGAGACAACTGACAGTTCTGTAGCTGTCTCAGAACAAGAGACTTCCGAAATACTTTCAGAAGCAGGCTCTGAATCTGCAACTAACCAAGCGCCGATTTCTGACAGTACAGTAAGCTCTGAATCAGAGAGCCAAGAAAACACTGTGTCTGTTTCTGAGGCTATCCAAGAAAGTGCGACTGCTGAGGTTAAACCAGAAGAAGCAGCGCAGGTGCAAGTACCTGCGTCATCAAAGAGTCTTGTTCGTGCCAGCGTTGCCGCAACAGTTGCTAAAGACAGCAATGCTGCGCAAGAGACAACAACAGCAACAGTTTCTGGAACGAAACTGACCCTTCGCTACAACAAGAATATCGCTGATGATGAAATCATCAATTTTGCTGTCTGGTCAGATGAAAACGATCAAGATGATCTTGTTTGGTATCGTGCAGATGCACAAGCAGCAGCTTATGTTGACCTATCTAAGCATAAATCTTACGGCACCTACCATATCCATACCTACTCTTATATTAATGGGCAAAATATTGCGCGTGATGGTAAAGATATTGTGGTAGCCAAGTCCAATGTTACCAGCAAATTTGAGCAAGATTCTAACGGCAATTATACTATTACCATTGGTAACGTTGGTGCTGATATTACCGATATTCAAGTTCCTGTTTGGTCCGATAATAAGGATCAGGATGATATCATTTGGTATCGTGCTAACAAAAAGGATAGCAGTACCTACACTCTAACGGTAAAACCAGCTGATCATCACAATGATTTTGGTCACTACCAAGTCCATATCTATGGTCAGAGTGCTATTACAGGTGGTATGGTAGGTCTTACCGCTACCAAGGGATTTGATCGCAAAGCCACTAGTGATGCGGTTAAAGAAGCTCCCCGCAATGATGTGACCGCTAATCTCGGCGATAAGGGAATCAATCTTAATCTTTCTTCTAATACTGTTACAGATTTGAGTCGTGTTCGTTTTGCAGTTTGGTCAGACGTTAATGATCAAGATGACCTTAAATGGTATTCTGCAGATTCTAACGGTAATGCTGCTGCTTTATACAGTGACCATTCAGGTTATGGAACTTACCATATCCACACCTATCTCGATCAAAATGGTCAGATGATTGGTCTGAATGGCAAAACAATCACTATTGATCGCCCCAGTATCAAGGGAAAAGTAGCTAAGGTTGACGATTCAACCTATACCATCAAAGTGTCCAATGTACCTAACTATATTACAGCAGTGAAGGTTCCAGTCTGGAGTGATAAGAATGACCAAGACGATATCGTTTGGTATGATGCCGCTAAAAACGCTGATGGTACTTATACAGCTACCGTTAAATTGAAGAACCATAACTTTGAAGCTGGTAACTACAGTGCCCATATTTACGGGATGAGCAGCTTGGAAGCTGGCAAGATGATTGGTCTTGGTTCAAGTCCTTTCACTGTTGAGAGAACAACAGCACCAAGTAATGCGACAACCGCAGTTAGAAATCACAATGAGGCAGAAGGTACGATAGAAGTCGTCCTGAGCGAAAATGATAACTCTAAGAAGGCTACGAAATTGGCAGTTGCTGCTTGGTCTCAAGACAATCAAGCAAATATTCACTGGTATGAAGCGGATGTCATAAATGGCAGCGCCTCAGTAAAAGTTGATGAAAAATTTCACTCTTACATCAAAGGAAATTACACCATTCATGCCTATGTAACCTATCAGGACAACAGTCAAAGTGGCCATGATTTAGGTCAATATAGTCTTCAAAAAGAACAGTCAGGTGGTTATTTTGTCGATATCAGTAGCCATAACGGCAGTATTTCAGTTGCAGATTATCAGTCCTTACGTTCCCAAGGGATTACTGGTGTCGTAGTCAAACTTACCGAAGGAACAAGCTATATCAATCCTTATGCTGCTAGCCAGATTGCTAATGCTAAAGCAGCTGGTATGAAGATATCGGTTTACCATTTTGCTAGATATACCAATGCAGATCAAGCCAGAGCAGAAGCAGCTTACTTCGTTAATGTTGCCAAGAGCTATGGACTGACTTCTAGCACCGCTATGGTCAATGATATGGAAAGCAGCGACATGCTTAACAATATCAATGCCAATACAGCTGCTTGGACAGATGCTATGAGAAGCATGGGCTATAATAATTTGATCTATTATACTATGGCAAGCTGGCTAGATACCCGTGGTGGTAGCCTGAATACGGCCCAACTGGGAATGGAAAATATGTGGATTGCTCATTATATCAATGGTTACACTTACTTATCACAAGATAGTGCTAAGCAGTACGGCCTCTATTCTAACGCCGCAGCTTGGCAATACACCAGTGTTTCCCGTAAACTTGCAGGAAATTTGGATGAAAATATCGACTACACAGGTCGACTAAGCTAATTTTAAAAGAAGGCTCTCACCTTCTTTTTTTGTTTTGTTTGCACTCACTTCCACCACTTCCTTCCAGCATTTCTTATCATCTTGCTTTCTAACTTGTTAAAACAAAATTTCTTTTTAACTTTTTTTAGTTAAGATAGGAAATCTTTTATTTTTATGGTAAAATATGTTAGTATGGAGGGGCTCGATGATAAAGATATTTGGAAAAGTTAGATATCACTGGCAACCGGAATTATCCTGGTCCATTATTTACTGGTCTATTACTTTTATTCCGATTTTCATAGCCATGTCTCTGTTTTATGAGAGGGGAACGGTTCCTATAGGCGGCCTGTCCTTTATTGCAGTTTTTATGATTTTTGTTGGATTTGGTTTTCATCGTTACTTTATTATCAGTGAGGATAATAAATTATGGATTATTTCCCTCAATATCTTAAAACCGCTCAAGGTAGATATTGCTTCCATAAAAAAAGTTGAAGTTACTAAAACGACCTTAGCACTGGTCTTTGAAGATGGTAAGTCAAGACTTTTTCATATGCGCAAGTGGCCTAAAAAGTATTTCATTGATGCACTGGCGCTTAATCCAGCTTTTAAAGGTGAGGTGGAGCTCCTAGATCACTTAGATTCCTTGGACTATTTCAAGTTTTATCAAAATGATAAAAAAGAAAAAGCCTCTCTTAGGAATCAATCCTGAGGGCTTTAGTAGGACAAGATTTTACGGCTAAGAGATTAGCCTGATTATCCGAAAGATTTTGCTCAAGTTTATCGCTGTTTGAAAACTTGACGATACCATTGTCATAGTAATCAAATTGATTAGAGTAGGTTTGGCATAAACCACAAGCGATACATTTTTCTGGGATAATAGACACTTTCATATTATTATTTTAGTACGAATTTATTTTTTTTACAAGGGGGACATTATGTCAAAGAAACCGTGGGAAACACCAATTAAAAATACAAGAGATGAAGAAGTGGATGATATCGAAGATGTAGAAGTTGAAGAGCTTGAAGATCCACAAGATAGCGATGATTTTCAAGATTTTGAAGATGCAGAAGTTGAAGAACAAGAAGCAGACGATGATGAAGATGAGGATGATATCGTTATCGGTAGACATCGCAGCTCTAGTAAAAATCGGAACTCTTTGGTCAGTACACCAGTCTTAACAATTTTACTCAGTGTCTTCTTTGTTATTGTTGTGGTGGTTCTCTTCTTTATTTTCTATACGTCAAATGGTGGCAACAAGGAAACCAAGACATCATCAAGTTTCTACGAAACTTCAAAATCTAGCTCTCAAAGCGAGGCGACCTCTGAGCAATCTTCTAGCTCTGAGGCAACAACAGAAGAGACAGAAACAACAGAATCATCAACGGATACAGAGACAACAGAGTCATCATCTGGTAATGGTGAAACCATCACTGTTCAACAAGGTGAAGGTGAAGCTGCTATTGCTGCGCGTGCCGGTATTTCAGTAGAACAATTAAGAGAGCTCAATCCTGACCACATGACATCCGGTTATTGGTATGCTAACCCAGGCGATGAGGTTTATGTAAACTAAGATGAAAAATATTAGAATTGCTATTGATGGACCAGCTTCTAGCGGCAAGAGTACAGTAGCTAAGAGTATAGCCAAGAATCTTGGCTATACTTATTTAGATACTGGAGCTATGTATCGCTGTGCTACTTATCTGGCTTTGCAAAATGGAGTAACTTTAACAGATCAAGAAGCCATTGTTGAGCTATTAAAAGAATATCCCATCAGTTTTGGTCATGGTGAGGGGCATCAAGGTAAGGAACAGTTGGTTTTTCTTGCTGATGTTGATGTTACTCATCCCATCCGTGATAATCAGGTGACTAATAATGTTTCTGTTGTTTCCGCCTTACCTTTGGTGCGGGAAGCTCTGGTTGATCTCCAACGTCAAATTGCTCAAAAAGGAGGCATTGTTATGGATGGTCGTGATATCGGGACGGTGGTACTGCCTGATGCTGAATTAAAGATTTTTCTGATTGCTTCTGCGCAAGAGCGTGCTCAGCGTCGTTTTAAGGAAAACCAAGAGAAGGGTATTGCCAGTGATTTCGAGACTCTCAAGCAGGAAATTGCTGCGCGTGATTATAAGGACAGCCACCGGGAAGTGTCACCTTTAAAACCGGCTGATGACGCTATTATTTTTGATACGACAGGAGTCTCTATTGAAGGCGTAGTTAATTTTATTTTAGAAAAATCGAAGGAAATTATTGACAAGTAGTGATTCTTCATGTTATACTACCAGCAATGAGAAAAGCAGAAGTGAGAACTTCTCGCCTTGCGACTTGCGTTGTCTGGCTCTACATGTCAAGATTTCAGAAATGAAATATAATGTAGTGCGGACTTGATTTCTCAAGTCCGCTTTCGTTTTTCTCTAAAAAAATGAAGAGGTGAAAATCATCGCAAAAAAAGATTTGTTTATAAATGATGAAATTCGCGTTCGTGAAGTTCGCCTTGTTGGACTTGATGGAGAGCAGCTTGGGATTAAACCATTATCAGAAGCACAAGCAGCGGCTGATGATGCCAATGTTGACCTTGTATTGATTCAACCACAGGCAACTCCACCAGTTGCTAAGATTATGGACTATGGAAAGTTCAAATTTGAGTATCAAAAGAAACAGAAGGAACAGCGCAAAAAGCAAAGCGTTGTAACTGTCAAGGAGGTTCGTCTCAGCCCAGTTATTGATAGAGGGGACTTCGAGACAAAGCTTCGTAACGGCCGTAAATTCCTCGAAAAAGGAAATAAGGTCAAAGTTTCTATTCGTTTTAGAGGGCGGATGATTACTCACAAGGATATCGGGGCTAAGGTCTTGGCTGATTTTGCTGAAGCGACACAGGATATCGCTATCATTGAGCAACGCGCTAAGATGGATGGCCGTCAGATGTTCATGCAACTGGCGCCGATTCCTGATAAAAAATAAGATTTGTTAATAAGTTAAAGGAGAATAATAATGCCAAAACAAAAAACTCACCGTGGATCAGCTAAACGTTTCAAGCGTACAGGTTCAGGTGGATTGAAACGCTTCCGTGCTTACACTTCACACCGTTTCCATGGTAAAACTAAAAAACAACGTCGTCATCTTCGCAAAGCTTCTATGGTGCATTCAGGAGATTTCAAACGTATCAAATCAATGCTTACTCGCTTGAAATAATTGAGTAGCTGATCATATTAATTAGAATTATTTGGAGGAAATACATAAATGGCTCGTGTAAAAGGTGGCGTTGTTTCACGTAAACGTCGTAAACGTGTTTTAAAATTAGCTAAAGGTTACTATGGTTCTAAACATATCTTGTTCCGTACTGCAAAAGAACAAGTAATGAATTCTTACTACTATGCCTACCGTGACCGTCGTCAAAAGAAACGCGATTTCCGTAAACTTTGGATCACACGTATCAATGCGGCAGCTCGTATGAATGGTTTGTCTTATTCACAATTGATGCACGGTTTGAAATTAGCTGAAATAGAAGTAAACCGTAAAATGCTTGCAGACTTGGCAGTCAATGATGCAACTGCATTCACTGCTCTTACAGATGCAGCTAAGGCTAAACTTGGAAAATAATTTTTAAGGGAATTAGATCTCTAGATAGAATAAGAGGCTGGGATAAAAATCCTGCCTTTTTTGTTTTTCTCTAGCTTTAGCAAAATTAATGCAGTGGTTGATTGACAGTCCTTATATCTTGCTTGGCAAGTGATAGCGACCAAGTTAATCAACTGTTCAGAAAAAGGCAGGATGACAAAATCGAAATTGCAATTTTATCACAATTTACTGAGTTTTGTTCCACATTCTTTGTTGCAGAAAAAGTAATGAAATTTTTAGGTCGTCTTGAAGCTGTGCCCATTTTATTTTATAATAGAGCATAACCGAAGCGTGGAGGGGAATGTGAAAAGACAAAACTATCTTCTGGGTACGGCTATTGTGTTGGCAGTGGCTCTGTTAATCATTATAGCTCATCAGCAAAAGACGGTGAGACGTGATTTGTCAAAAATTATTAAAACAGAGCTCATTCAGAGTCAGCAGAAGAGACGAACCTGTATGGAAAAACATGGCAAGGTCTATGTCTTTTATCCTTGTGATGATAAGGGCAAGCCCTTTGCCGATTTGAAGAAGAAGCTGGACGCTAAGGTCAAAGCCGTTAAAGGTGCTGATTATTATTTTATGGGCATATCCTATGTGGACTCAGATTTGCAGGATACTCAGCAAGCCACAATTTACCAACATTCCTATAATAAAAAGGTTTTTGGCCTCACTAAAGTCAAGGGGAGCTCTAGCAAGTCTTTTTATGTGAAATCCAATCATAAGGTTTTAAAATTGACTGATCTGCTGTCCAGATCACAGAATTTAAAAAAGGATTTATCTTCTCAGGTTAGTTCTCTTTTGAAAGCTAAAAAAATAGATAAAAAGACCAGGCAAGGACTCCTCAAAGCTTTGCAGCAGAAAAAATTATCACAAGCTAGCTATAGCTATGCAGGAGGTCAGCTGAGCCTAACAGTCAAAGATCAGCAACTAAACCTACCTATCAAACAACTCTATTCTATTTTGAATCCTCATTATTTAAAAGGAGACGATTTACAGATCTATCGAAATTATAAACATGGTCAAGGAAGGCTGGAAAAGATGTCAGGGCATGTTGTAGCTTTGAGCTTTGATGATGGACCTAATCCAATTACGACACCACAGGTTTTAAAGATTTTAAAACGTTATCATGTCAAGGCAACCTTCTTCCTCGTCGGTCAAAATGTGTTGGGGAATGAGCAGTTGATGAGGAAAATGCTAAAGGATGGTCATGAACTCGGTAACCATTCATGGGATCATTCCCAGCTCAATCGCTTAAAAGAAAGCCAAATCAGTTGGGAGCTTGGTCAGACCCAAGATGCTATCATCAAGGCAACGGGACAAGCTCCTACAGTTTTCCGTCCTCCTTATGGTGCTACCAGTGAGGCGGTTCGTAAAGCAACCCAGCTTTACGAAGTCTTATGGGATGTTGATACTCTCGACTGGAAAAATCATAACACACAGGCAATTTTGGAGAAGGTCAAGACCCAAACAAAGGATGGTAGTGTCATTCTTATGCACGATGTCCACCAATCAACGGTCAATGCCCTCCCGGCTCTTCTGGATTATCTCAGTTCTAAGGGATATCGATTTGTTACTACCAGCGAGCTCTATGGTTATGCATAAAATTGAAAAAAGTCTGAGACCTAGGCCCAGGCTTTTTGCTTGGAATCATATGCAGGAAGATTATTGCATCAATCATCTGAAAATTGCCCCTATTTTATGGTAAAATGATAATGTAGATTAATCTAGTATGGAGTTTTTATGAAACTTAAAACCAATGTTAAACACTTACAGGGCAGTTTGCGTGTTCCAGGTGATAAATCCATCAGTCACCGTTCAATCATGTTTGGAAGTTTAGCACAGGGCGTGACAACTGTCCGTGATATTTTACGTGGCGAAGATGTACTCTCGACCATGCAGGCCTTTCGTGATATGGGTGTTGATATTAAAGATGATGGTGAACTGGTCACTATTCATGGGACTGGTTTTCATGGTCTCAAGGAGCCAGGCAATAGGTTGAATATGGGTAATTCTGGCACCTCGATTCGTCTGATTTCGGGGGTCTTGGCTGGTCAAGATTTTCCAGTGGAAATGTATGGTGATGATAGCCTATCTAAGCGCCCTATGGATCGCATCAGCATCCCTTTGCGTCAAATGGGCGTTGCAATTTCAGGACAGGGAGAGCGCGATCTACCTCCTTTAACGATTCATGGTAGTAGTTCTCTCAAGCCAATTCACTATCAATTGCCTGTTGCTTCAGCTCAGGTGAAATCTGCCTTGATTTTCGCAGCCCTTCAGGCTGATGGTGAATCGGTCATCATCGAGAAGGAAAGGACTCGCAACCATACAGAAGATATGATCCAACAGTTTGGTGCTCATATCGAAGTTACTGGTAAAGAAATTCGTCTGCAGGGTGGTCAAGAGTTTAGAGGACAAGACGTGATTGTCCCCGGTGATATTTCTAGCGCAGCCTTTTGGCTTGTTGCCGGTCTGACAGTCCCTAACTCCAAGATTGTCCTAGAAAATGTTGGGATCAATGAAACGCGGACGGGAATTCTTGATGTTATCAAGGCTATGGGCGGTAAGGTCCAGTTGAGTCAGATTAATGAGGTCGCTAAATCCGCAGTGATTACCGTTGAAACCTCAGAGCTTAAGGGAACAGAGATTGTTGGTGACATTATCCCACGTTTGATTGATGAATTGCCAATCATTGCCCTTCTTGCCACTCAGGCAGAAGGTCAAACAATTATACGTGATGCAGAGGAGCTCAAGGTCAAGGAGACGGACCGTATCCAAGTGGTCGCTGATGCCCTCAATGCTATGGGAGCTGATATTATCCCAACAGATGATGGTATGATTATCCAAGGAAAAACAAGTCTTCATGGTGCTAAGGTTAGCACGCTGGGGGATCACCGTATTGGTATGATGATGGCCATCGCTGCTCTCTTGGTCGAAGAAGGTGAGGTTGTCCTAGAGCGTGCTGAAGCTATCAACACAAGCTATCCCAGTTTTTTTGATGACCTGAAAGGACTAATCAATGGCTAAGTTTTTAATAGGTTTTATGGGCTCAGGTAAATCAACGATTGCTAAACTTCTAGATGAGAATTTTGTTGATATGGATATCTTGATTACTGAAAAAATTAATATGCCTATCGCCGACTTTTTTGCGGATCAGGGTGAAGCTGCCTTTCGTCAAATTGAGTCTCAGACTCTAGCCGATTTGGCCGAGACAGATCAGGTTATCTCCACAGGAGGTGGGGTTGTCGTCAGCCCAGCCAATCGTGATATTTTGGCTGCTAACCCTGAGACAATCTATCTCAAGGCCGACTTTGATACACTCTATCAGCGGATTGCTCAAGATGAGAAAAATATTCGTCCGCTTTTTGTTAACAATAGCAAGGCCGACTTCCGGGCTATCTTTGAAGAGCGTCAAAAACTCTATGAACAGGCGGCTACTAGAATAATTGATGTCAGAAATAAGACACCAGAGGAAATTGTTGAGGAAATCGGATGAAGATTGCTTATTTAGGACCTAATGGTTCTTTTACTCACAGTGCTGCTTTAAAAGTTTTCCCACAGGAAGATTTGCAGCCCTATGCCAATATTACAGAGGTCATCAAAGCCTATGAAAATCAAGAAGCAGACTTTGCTATTGTTCCTATTGAGAATTCAATCGAGGGATCTGTCCATGAAACCTTGGATTATCTCTTTCATCAGGCTGAGATCAAGGCTGTTGCAGAGATTATTCAACCCATCAAGCAGCAGCTGATGGCGACTGCTAGCGATAAGAAAATTGAAAAAATTTTTTCTCATCCTCAGGCTCTTGCTCAAGGGGAACAGTATATCCGGCAGTATTACCCACAGGCTAAGGCTGAGATTATGGCAAGCACAGCCTATGCAGCTAGATTTGTAACGGAGCATCCGGAGCAGCCCTATGCAGCGATTGCTCCTCATGCTGCTGCCGAAGAATACGGTTTAACCATAATTGCTCAAGATATTCAAGAAATTGATGAAAATTTTACCCGCTTTTGGGTTTTAGGTCATCAGAAAGCGCAGATTTCCCTTCAGGCTGAAGCTAGCAAGGTTTCTCTGGCTTTAACCCTGCCGGATAATTTACCAGGAGCGCTTTACAAAGCATTATCTGTCTTTGCTTGGCGCGGTATCAATCTGACAAAAACTGAAAGTCGTCCCCTAAAAACAGTTCTGGGAGAATACTTCTTTATCATTGATTTAGAAAATCGCTCAGAGAAACTATTGGACTTTTCCCTAGAGGAATTATTGACTTTGAGGATTAACTTCAAAGTGCTGGGAGAGTATGACGTTTATAGGATTTAAGGTTAAGAATTTATAATAAAAAGAGAGAAATACATGGCAAATCAAAATCTTACGCACCATGAAGAATTGCGGTACAATTATTTGATGCGTAATCTCAATTACCTATCTCCAAAGGAGGAGGCTGAGTATGAATACTTGAGATCTAAGGTCGAAGCCTTTAATCAATATCATCGCAATAGAAATCAGTTTGATTATTCGCATTCAAATGGTTCTGCTAACTACTACGAATCTGAAAATTCAGGTGATTGGACTCAAGAATATTATGCTAATGATGACTATGCTTATACAGATGAGAGTCCTTATACTGATTATGAACAAAGACAGTATACCGCGCAAGGCCTGCCAGTTTACGATGATGAACATTCTGCCCACCGCAGCAGAAAGGCGAGGCAGGTGGCACAGGCTAGATCTCAGAAAGCAGAAGCAGTCGCCGCCTCTAAATCACCTAAAAGTCCACGTCCAAAAAAATCTGGACGTCGACGCTTTAGAATCAAACGCATTTTACTGACGCTGGCGGTGATTTTACTGGCTATCCTTGCTGCTATGGGCTATAAATTCTATAAGGGTTTTTCTTCTGTTGGTGGCAATGGGAAATACTCTGCTGCTGTTGTGGAGAAGTTTAACGGCCAAGATACTGCTGATGGAACCAATATCCTAATTTTAGGAAGCGATAAAAGAGTCACCCAAGGCTCAACCGATGCTCGTACCGACTCCATCATGGTTCTCAATGTCGGCAATAGCGATAACAAGGTTAAACTAGTTAGCTTTATGCGCGATACTTTAGTCAATATTGAAGGGGCTAGCACTGATGCCTATTCCTATGATCAAAAGCTCAATACAGCTTTCAATCTCGGCGAACAAGATGGCAATCAGGGGGCCGAATACATGAGAAAGACCCTCAAGGATAATTTTGATATTGATATCAAATATTACGTCATGTTGGACTTTGAAACCTTCGCTGAAGCTATTGATACTCTCTTTCCTAAAGGAGTAGAAATCAATGCCCAGTTTGCAACGGTTGAAGGTCAAGATGTCTCAGAAGTTGAAGTTCCCGATGACCTCAATTCTAAAGATGGGGTTACGCCTAACCAGACCATATCAGAAGGTAAGCAAAGAATGGATGGCCGCACCCTACTAAATTATGCTCGTTTCCGTAAGGATGACGAAGGAGACTTTGGTCGTACCAAGCGCCAACAGCAAGTTATGTCAGCGGTTTTAAATCAGACTAAAAATGTGTCCAAACTCTTTACAGGTTCCGAAGCGATCGGTAAGGTCTTTGCCTTGACTTCAACTAATGTCCCTTATAGTTTCTTAGCCACAAATGCCGTTTCTGTTATGTCTGATGCTTCAAATGGTATTGAGCAGATGACTCTACCTGAATATGGTGACTGGGTGGATGATTATGATATGTATGGTGGTCAAGCCCTCTTGATTGATTTTGATAATTATAAAAAAGAGTTGAAGAAGATGGGCATGCGCTAAAGGCGTCTATGATATAATAGAGAGTGAGACGAAGTGATTTCTAGGAAATCATGATTGATCTCCTCTCTTTTTGTATAAATGCAGAGGTGTCTTAGAAAAGGAAAAATATGTTAAACAAGAACGATGTGATAGAAACAGAGATCCTTGATTTGACCCATGAAGGACAAGGAGTAGCTAAGGTTGATGGTTTGGTTTTTTTCGTAGATAATGCCTTACCAGGTGAAATCATCCATATGCGCGTGCTCAAGGTCAAAAAGAAAATGGGCTATGGTCGGGTAGAGGCCTATGTGACCACTTCTCCTTATCGCAATGAAGGGTTAAATACCGACTATCTAAGGACGGGAATCGCTGATTTGGGTCATCTGTCTTATAGCCAACAGTTAAAATTCAAGCAAAGACAGGTCAGTGAAGCCCTGCGTAAGATTGCTCATATCACGGATGTGTCGGTGGCAGAAACACTGGGAATGACCGAGCCTTATGCTTATCGCAATAAGGCTCAGGTCCCTGTCCGACAAGTAAAGGGACAGCTAGAAATCGGTTTTTTTCGCAAAAATTCTCACGATTTGATGTCTATTGAGGACTTCTACATTCAGGACAAGGAAATTGACAAACTCATTTTCTTTGTGCGAGATTTGTTGCGGCGTTTTAATATCAAACCCTATGATGAAAAGGAACAGACAGGTCTCATTCGCAACCTGGTTGTCCGCCGTGGTCATTATAGCGGAGAAATGATGCTAGTGTTTGTAACCACTCATCCTAAGTTTTTTTGCATTGACCAACTGATTGAACAAATCACTCAAACCTTTCCAAGGGTTAAATCCATCATTCAAAATATCAATGATCAAAATACCAATGCTATTTTTGGTTCTGAATTTCGAACGCTTTATGGTGGTGACACCATTGAAGACACTATGCTGGGCAACCGCTTTGCTATCTCTGCCCAGTCTTTCTATCAGGTCAATACTGTCATGGCTGAGAAGCTCTATCAGACGGCTATTGACTTTTCTGATCTCACAACTGATGATGTTGTCATTGATGCCTATTCTGGTATTGGGACAATCGGTCTCTCCTTTGCCAAGACAGTCAAAGCCGTCTATGGTGTAGAGGTGATTACAGCAGCGGTAGAAGATGCCAAGAAAAATGCCCAGCTCAATGCTATTAACAATGCCCATTATGTAGCCGATTCAGCAGAACATGCCATGGCTAAATGGCGCAAGGACGGCATCCAACCCAGCGTCATCATCGTAGATCCACCCCGCAAAGGTCTGACCGAAAGCTTCATCAAAGCAAGTAGCGCCATGCAGCCTCGCAAAATAACCTATATCTCCTGCAACCCAGCCACCATGGCGCGTGATATCGCCCGTTATCAAGAATTGGGCTATAAGTTGAAGAAGGTTCAAGCTGTGGATTTGTTTCCCCAAACGCATCATGTCGAAACAGTCGTTTTATTAACAAGATCGACAGATTGCAGTTAGTAATTACAAATGCCTTACCTACTTGGTGAGTGTGTAGTATTGCTGGCAAGGGAGCTTAAAAGCCCTTGAAATCAAATTTTTAAGAGAGTTAGTGTTAAACTGCATCCTAAAAGTTAGATTTTTTCTGTCTAACTTTTGAGTGCTATTTTTATGAAACTAAGTGACAAAAGTAAACGACAAGTCTATGACTTACGTCAAAAAGGGCTGCCATGGACAACTTTATCAAATCAATGATGTGAATGACAAGGCTCAATGAAGAGCACACAGACAGAGACAAAATCTCTCAAACTTTACATTCAAGGAGGTGCCACGAGTGAGACCGACTAGCAGGAGTTTACCTTCTGATTTTTATGAGAAGGAAAAATGTGATTATTCAAAAACGGATAACGCACCATTTTTGGTGCGTTATCCGTTTTTGTGTTATAATAATAAATATGAGGAGGTCATTCTATGATTGGAGACAATATAAAATCACTACGTCGTAGGCATGATTTAACGCAACCAGAATTTGCGAAAATGGTTGGGATTTCACGCAATAGCCTGAGTCGCTATGAAAATGGGACTAGCACAGTTTCAACAGAACTCATTGACCGGATTTGTCAGAAATTTAACGTTTCTTACGTCGATATTGTCGGAGAAGAGAAGATGTTAACACCAGTAGAAGATTATCAATTGACTTTAAAAATCGAAGTGGTTAAAGAACGTGGTGCAGCTATTTTATCTCAGCTATACCGTTATCAAGATAGTCAAGGAATTGCTTTTGATGATGAGAGAAGTCCATGGATTTTGATGAGTGATGATTTGTTAGACCTTATCAATACTAAGATTTATCTTGTCAATACCTTTGATGAAATAGAACGCTATGATGGTTATTTGGATGGCATTGAACGCATGTTAAATCTTGCTAATCATCAGGTGGTGACTTAATGGCGTTAGAAGAATTTAGTCAAGATGATTTTGATCTAGCCTTAAAACGGACTATTCGTTCCTTAACTCGTGGTAAAATGCCATCATCTGTTCCCAAAGCTATCTTGCTTGGCGGACAAAGCGGAGCAGGTAAGACGACCATTCATCGTATCAAGCAAAAAGAATTTCAAGGGAACATCATTATCATCGATGGTGATAGCTATCGTTCTCAACATCCTAATTACCCAGCTCTGCAAGAAAAATACGGTAAAGATAGTGTGGATTATACTAAAGGTTTTGCAGGGGAAATGGTGGAACACCTCGTTGCTCAACTCAGTTCTCAAGGTTACCATTTGTTAATTGAAGGGACCTTAAGAACGACAGAAGTCCCACGAACAACAGCTCAGCTATTAAAATCAAGATACTACCATGTTTCACTCGCTCTGATTGCGACAAAGCCTGAATTGTCCTATCTTAGTACCTTAATTCGTTACGAGGAAGTCTACGCAGTGAACCCAAGTCAAGCTAGAGCAACTCCTAAAGAATACCATGATGGTATTGTAGAGCATTTAGTTGATAACTTACGAGAGTTAGAAACAGACAAACTCTTTGACCAGATTCAAATTTATCAGAGAGATAGAAGTTGTGTCTATGATTCAGAAACCGATGAAGGATCAGCAGCAGACGTTCTTCAAGACTGCCTCTTCAGAAAATGGAGTAAGGTGGAGGAAGAGATGATGAAGGTAGAGCAGGAACGGTTGAGAGATTTATTGGAAATGAAAAAAAGTAGAACCTATGAAAATTAAAAAAATTTATGTTCAAAATTATCGTTTATTGAAGGATTTTTCTTTAGAGTTAAAGCCAAATTTTAAGTTCAGGTTAGCCAACATCCAATCATTAATGTTATTACTATGTATCTTTTTACCACGGTGCTATATGAGTCGGGGAAAACAATCCTTGCACCCATAATGGCACATTCAATATGGAATATCATTGGGGGATTAATTCTCGGAGGAGTTAGTCTGGCTGATGATTATTCGAGTATTTTGACCATGACAGCTTTTGCCGATAATCTGCTGTTAGGAGGAGCGTATAAGATAGAAGCAAGCATAGTAGTTACGATTTTAAATGTGGTTTTAATGGGGATATTTTATATTCGATACAATAAAGGTAAACTCATCAAGACACAGGAATAATAAGAAAAAGACACACCAAGGTCCCCCACTGCTGTCAGCGTCGGCGGGGAGCACCATCAGGAGGTAGAAATGGCATCAAGCAAAGAATACTTGAATTTTATATTGGAGCAGCTTTCGGAATTGGATGAAGTGTTCTATCGGGCGATGATGGGGAATACTGAATAGGTCACACTAAACTAGACAGTCTTATAAAGTGTTCTACACTAAAGAAAACAGGAGAAAAGTATGTCTAGAAAAGTACGTCGTCAATTCACAGATGAATTTAAACAACAAATCGTTGACCTTCACAATGCAGGAAGAAAGCGTAGTGAACTGATCAAGGAATATGATTTAACACCCTCAAGTTTTGATAAGTGGGTTAAACAGGCAAAAACGACTGGCTCCTTCAAGTCTGTTGATAACCTGACCGATGAACAGCGTGAACTGATTGCCCTCAGAAAACGCAATAAAGAGCTGGAAATGCAACTAGACATCCTAAAGCAAGCGGCAGTGATTATGGCACGAAAAGAAAAATAATCACTGCTAATAAGGATAAATACAGTATTTCAGCTATGTGTCGCTACTTGAACATTCCTCGTTCCAGCTATTACTACAAGGCTGTAGAGCCGGTATCTGAAATGGAGCTTGAAGAAATGGTGAAGTGCATTTTCCTTGAAAGCAAGTCCAGATATGGTGCTCGGAAAATCAAGAAATGTCTGGAATGTGAAGGCATTACCCTATCACGTTGCAGCCCGCAATCCAAAGGTAAAAGGGATTATTGGTATGACCTTCTTGGACCAAAAGGCTCAGATTGTCAGGGACCAGACCACCAGCCACGTTCTCATGGGACGAATTGGCGTTCCTATATTGACGCTCGGAAAAGCCTTGGGCTTGGGTCGTCTTCAGCTGCTCATATGGTTTGCTTCAAAAATATCAGCCCTTGTCAATGACAAGGACTTGCTCAAAGTATTTCTGAAAGACAAGACATCTGCTAGCAATCTGGCTTCTATCAATTTCTTGCAATCGTACATGAACTACGTTCCAGAGATTGCTCCCAAGGATTTTGATATTGCTCCGGTTTTATTGACCCAGCCAGATGCGGATAAATGGACACCTTATGAATTGAGCCGTCCTGTCCTGGATCAGATGTCAAAAGTACCAGTAGAAGTGGTCCAGTTGCCAAATGGCGGACACTATCCAGTGGAGCATCAAGCCCTTCGGGTGATGAATGACAGTATTGATCGATTTATTAAGCGTAATCTATGAATATAGAACAAGGTATTATTCTCCCCATCGTACATAAGCCATCGTTTCTTCCATTTTTTAAGCATCAAAAAAGGAAGTACAGCTATTTACTTTTACTTCCTCTTAGTCATTTTATTTAATTGTTTTAGTGCGACAAACCGGCAGTTTAAAGCACTGTGGGTTAGCTTCATTATACATACTACATCTGAAATGCCGTTATCCAAAAACATATTCCGGCTATAAGTGAAAGTGGGGTCATAACAAATCTTTCTTTCCTACTTTTTGAAATCATGTTCATAATAGTATTCAAAGATAGGTAAGCAGCAAAGAAGAAACAAATATATTTAGTAACCTTAAAAGAGAACCACAAGGGAATAAAACCTCCGGCTTGTAAAATAATGATCATTGCAAAAATTTGGATAGCCACCGAAATGACAGCTGCAACTCTAAGGTTCTTTGGTAAGACTTTATGTTGTCCACCCATTGTAAATTCACCCAAAGGCAAACCGCAAGCAACAAGAACTGTCATAGTTGCTATAACTCCAAATATTACTGCACCTAATATTGCAAACATAAATCAATATTCTCCTTTCGCAAAATATAAAAAATTCCAGTTACAGATTCCAACTTGTTAATCTCTAATCCTTCTTATTATATCATTTTTTCCACATTTTGTTATTGCTATTGTAGCTGGAATTCAGGCTAGCATTGCAGACCATCAGCTAGAAGTGGCAAAGAGCCAATTGGAAAACCTGCTTGGACACCAACAGCTACCATTAGTTGATGCGATGAAAGAATTATTGGCTTAATTATTTTAACAAATATGGCGTCATAAAAATAGTTACACCCATTGATAGAAGGCTTATCTATTAAATGGGTGTTTTTTGTCTAAACCTGCCCTGAGAACAGCCTTCTATGATGATGATTAAGAGGGTGGATGTGTGCTCCCTTTTGAGCAGTTGATGACTGGCTTCATCATTGTTTGAGTCAAATCCTTGCCAAGTGGATTTCTTCATGTTATACTTGTTCCTGTAATTGATACAACAACAAAAAGAAGGAGATACACTAATGACTAAAGAATATGAAAAATGATTTTCAGTTTCTATTTTACTCTGGATGAGAGAAGATAAACCACGCCAAGAGGGGATGGATTATTGGTCGGGTCCCCACTCGCAGATTATTGCCTCGTCACCGGGATTGCTTGAATACCGTCAGCAACATTTAAGTGAAACAGAGCATAGTTTTTGGCCTGAGGTAGCTGGATTGGATACTCAGGTTTCGCCAGATCGCCGCATTGATGGTATCGCAGAAGTGACCTTTGAAAATCTCTTGGCACCAGTTGCGGGAAGAAAGCAAACTGCCTTAGCCTTTCAGGATGAAGTCAATGTCTTTCGAAGAACCTTGATGCACATGGGTTTCCCCTATTCTTCACGATGGTTTCAGACAAGTGAAGACTCAGAAACAGCCTTGCGTGATGTTCTATACTTGCGTAGAAAAGAAGATGTGGCTAGTGGGGACTTCAAAAACTTTATCAATGATGAGTTTGCGACGATACTTTCACAAGTCGCAGGTGTTACAGAAGTGAGATCGCAAGTCTACATGCCTTGGAACAAAGCGACTTGGGACACTCCGAATGTCGCCCATGATAATCCAAAATCAGAGCATCTTCATTCGTCTGTGATAATTGGTTTTGCTAATCAAGCAGCAAGAGAAGAGTTTTATAGGACAGTCGCTCCTGAGTTAAATTCGAAACTTGTTTCTCATGTCTCTGCCTTGCAGGCTTATCGTATTGATAAAACCTTAACCTTTGTAGAAAACAGCAAACGCAAGGACTTGTAAATAGTGAGAATTTCCCTGATAATGTCAAATGTAAAAAAAGTGAGGCAAAAGACTTGTCAAGGAAATGATTTTATGTTAAACTTGTTCTTGTATTCGATACAAGAACAGAAAGGGATATTGTATGATGGATACAAAATTTTCTGTTGCCCTTCACATTCTTACCATGATTAGTGAGAGTAAGGAAGTCCTCAGCTCGCAAGCCTTAGCAGAAAGTGTTGGCACCAATGCCAGTTACATTCGTAAGGTGATTGTACTTCTAAAAAATGCAGGACTCATCACTTCGCAGCAAGGGCGATCAGGATACCAGTTAAGCAAGTCGCCAAAAGAGATGACGCTTTTAGAAATTTATTTTGCCACCCAGGAAGTAGGCCATATCAATCTCTTCCAAATTCACCAACATGCCAACCAGGCCTGTCCAGTTGGTCAGCACATTGAAAATGCCATGTCCCCTATTTTTTCCAAGGCTGTGAGCACCTCAATCGTGCCTTGGTAGTGGAGCGTGAATTGGCTATCCAGAAAGATTTGGAAATGGTCAATGTCCTCCCCACCCTTCATGCAGGAGGCTCTGGACAGCTGGCGGCCTTCAAGTATATGAAGGACCCGGTCGAAGTGGAATTTATCACGGCTCAGGCTGGTGTGGACATCGGTGATACGGCTATCGGCATGCATATCAAACATGTGCAGGTTCCAGTTAGACCAAGCCTTCGTGAAATTGGACAAGCCCATGTTACGGCACTTGCTAGCCGACCAAAATTGATTGGTGGAGCCCGTGCGGCTTATTTAGAGGATCAGATACGGAAAAATTAGTCACAGCCAAATGGTTGTGATTTTTTTAAAACAATGTGGTTGACAAATACAAAACTTTGAAATATAATAGGTTTAAACATTTCAACACGAAGTAGAAAATGAGTCAAAAAACAATGCAGTATCTGCGGAAGGCTATTCCAGCTTTTACCATGTTACAAGATGAGAGTCGGCAAGATATGTTGATGCTCTTGTTTGATAAGGGAGAGATGACGGTCAGTCAGTTGACAGACCATATGTCGCTTTCTCGTCCAACAGTCTCGCATCATCTGAAATTGCTCTACTCAGCAGATCTTGTCACCTATCGAAAAGATGGGAAGGAACGCTATTACAGTGTGTGCTTAGAAGAGGCACTGGTTATCTTGAATGACCTGGTGCAGTCAATAGAGGAGGATTTAAAGTAAGACTTTAAATTTTCTTATCGCCAACACGTTGAAATGTTTAAAAATATAAAAATGAAAAAGAGGATAAAATAATGACCTATACAACACAAACAAGTTGGAAAGAAATCATGAAAACTTTACCAGCTGATTACCAGTTTACAGCTTCTTACCAACCTAAGGAAGAATGGTGGGACTACAAAGGGCACCGCTTGCACTTGGATACTTTTAGAAATCCAGCTGCACCAGCTAAAATCATTGCCTTTCATGGTGTAGGGACAAATGGGCGACAAATTTCTATGATTCTCGGTGGTCCACAATCAAAAAATGGCTACGAAACCATTATGATTGATATGCCAACTTATGGCGTTTCCCAAGTTCGCGATCGTAAGAGTGTTACGTATGATGACTGGGTAGAGATTGGAGCGGCCTTGATTGATAGAGAGTTGGCACGAGATGACCGTCCGATTTTCTTGTATGGCTTGAGTGCTGGCGGAATGGAAACCTATCACGTTGCTGCCCGCAATCCAAAGGTAAAAGGGATTATTGGCATGACCTTCTTGGATCAAAAAGCTCAAATTGTCCGAGATCAGACGACCAGCCATATTCTCATGGGGCGAATTGGCGTTCCTATGTTGACACTTGGAAAAGCTTTGGGCTTGGGTCGCCTTCAGCTGCCAATGTGGTTTGCTTCCAAAATGTCAGCTCTTGTCAATGACAAGGACTTGCTCGAAGTCTTTATGAAAGATAAGACATCTGCTGGCAATCTTGCTTCTATCAATTTCTTGCAATCGTACATGAATTACGTTCCAGAGATTGCTCCTAAGGATTTCGCGGTTGCTCCTATTTTACTAACGCAACCAGATGCGGATAAATGGACACCGTATGAGTTGAGTTGTCCTGTTTTGGACCAGATTTCAAAAGTACCAGTGGAGGTTGTTCAGTTGCCAAACGGTGGACACTATCCTGTGGAACACCAAGCCCTTCGCGTGATGAATGATAGTATCAATCGCTTTATCAAACGGAATTTATAAAATCTATCACAACCAGTAGGTTGTGATTTTTTTGAACAAAATCCTTGCCAAGTAGATTTCTTTATGTTAAACTTGTTCCTGTAGTTGATACAAGAACAGAAAGGGATGTCGTATGATGGATACCAAATTTTCTGTTGCCCTTCATATTCTTACCATGATTAGTGAGAGCAAGGAAGTCCTCAGCTCGCAGGCCTTAGCAGAAAGTGTTGGCACCAATGCCAGTTACATTCGTAAGGTGATTGTACTTCTAAAAAATGCAGGACTCATCACTTCGCAGCAAGGGCGGTCAGGATACCAGTTAAGCAAGTCACCAAAAGAGATGACCTTATTAGAAATCTATTTTGCCACCCAGGAAGTAGAACACATTAATCTCTTTCAAATTCACCAAAATGCCAATCAGGCCTGTCCAGTTGGTCAGCACATTGAAAATGCCATGTCCCCTATTTTTTCTAAGGTCGAAGAACAACTTGAAAAAGAACTAGGCCAAGAAACCTTGGACAATGTCATTACCAATCTTTACCAATCAGCCAAGCAAAATCGCATCTGACCAAAGTGTCAGATTTTCTAAGAACAACTATTGACTTGTATCTGATACAAGTTGGTAAATAAAAGGAGTAAACCATGAAAGCAGCACAACACACATCTTATAACAAAAACAATATCGTACTTACCCTAACTGACATTGCTAAACCTCAAATCAAACCAAACCAAGTTCTTATCAAAGTGACGGCAGCAGCTGTCAATCCTCTAGACAACATGATTTCTCGTGGAGATGTCAAGATGATTGTCCCTTACAAATTGCCACAAACAGCGGGTAATGAAGTCGTTGGTCTAGTTGCAGAAGTTGGATCAAGTGTGACTAAGTTTGAGGCTGGTGACCGTGTCTTTGGTCGTCTTCCTCTCGATAATATCGGTGCCTTTGCCGAGTATGTAGCGGTTGAGGCTACAGCCCTTGCCAAAGTTCCTGCCTATCTGACGGATGTGGAAGCGGCAGCTGTTCCTCTGACGGCCTTGACTATTATGCAGGCACTTGACCTCATGGGTGCCGAGGCTGGTAAGACCATTTTCATCTCAGGTGGAACTGGCGGTGTCGGTGGTATGGCTATTCCCATTGCCAAAGCCAAGGGTTTGACAGTCATTACCAACGGTGACGGGGCAAATGCAGAGCGGGTATTGGAATTAGGAGCTGACCAGTTTATCGACTACAAGACAGAAGATTACACCCAAATCCTATCCCAAATCGACTATGTCTTGGACACACTTGGCGGTGCAGAAACCGAAAAACAAATGTCGATCATGAAAAAAGGTGGTCACCTGGTTTCCCTCCGTGCCATGCCAAACGGTGCCTTTGCCAAACGCATGAACCTACCAAAATGGAAACAATTCCTGTTTGGTCAAGTGGGCCGCAAGTTTGACAAGATGGCGGAAAGCTACGGTGTGCATTACCATTTCATCTTTGTAGAAAGCAATGGCCAACAGTTGCAAGAAGTAGCAGACATTTTCAGCAAACTAGAAATCAAGCCGTCTATCGACACCGTTTACCCATTTGAAGAAGTCAACGCAGCCTTGGACAAGGTCGCAAACGGTCGCTCACGTGGAAAAACTGTCCTCAGTTTTGAATAGTAGGAGTACTTATGTCTTATATCACAACCAAAAATCAATACATTACTGTCGCAGGCAATCAGATTGCCTACCGTGAACTAGGCAAGGGCCAGTCCAAACTGCCTCTGGTCATGCTGGTCCACTTGGCCGCAACCCTGGACAACTGGGATCCCAAATTGCTGGATTTACTGGCTACAAAAGAGCACATCATCGTCCTAGACCTTCCTGGTGTGGGAGCCAGTCAAGGCAAGGTGGCATCTACGATTCCGGGAATGGCAGAGCAGGCTCATGCTATTATCAAGGCCTTGGGGCATACAAAAATTAACCTGTTAGGTCTTTCTATGGGTGGTTTTATTGCCCAAGAAATCGTTCGTTTTGACAGTCCCTTGGTTAACCGCTTGATTCTGGCAGGAACAGGTCCTCGAGGTGGTCTTGAGGCGGACAAGGTGACAGGAAAAACCTTCCGCTATATGCTGAAGGCTGGTCTAGAGCGGGTGGATCCAAAACGTTACATTTTCTACAACCACGATGAAGCAGGTCGTCTGGAAGCTGAAAAAGTTTTGGGTCGTATGGGTCAAAGAAGGCTTGCTGATGCAGACAAGGCCATGAATGTCCCAGGATTTTTGACCCAGCTGAAGGCTATCAAACGCTGGGGCAGAGAGCCTCAAGATGATATGGCCTTTATCACCCAACCCACCCTTATCGTCAACGGTGACAAGGATATGCAGGTTCCGACTGAAAACTCTTATATCATGCATGAGAAAATCAAAAACAGCCAGCTCATCATCTATCCAAAGGCAGGTCACGGCTCCATCTTCCAAAATGCAGAAGAGTTTTCAAAAGAGTTAATCGCATTTTTGGAGGAATAGTCCCTGTTACTTTTGGCCATACAAGGCCTGCAAGCTTCCTAAAATCACCCCAGCCTGTTCTTGAAAGAGTTGGTTGAGATACTTGTCTTCTTTTTCTTTTGCCTGTATAATAGTCTAAAAACAAAAGGAAATCAAATGAACACGAAAGATTTTTACTGGGTTCGGGAACCCCAAAACTACCAGATTTCAGACCAGGAAATCAGAATCACCACCCAGGCTCACACGGACTTGTGGCAGAAGACCTATTACCATTTTGTCAATGACAATGCGCCCCTGCTCTTGATGGATACGGAGGAAGAGTATTTTTCCTTTACAGTCAAGACAGACTTTTCCAATAGTCATACCCGCTTTGACCAGTGCGGTGTTGTGGTCTATCAGGATTCGGAAAACTGGATCAAGGGCTCTATTGAGTATGAAAATGAGGACTTTCAGCACTTGGGCAGCGTCGTGACCAATCATGGCTATTCCGACTGGGCCACTCAGGAAATTCCTGCCTCCGTCAAGTCCATCTATTACCGTTTGAGCCGACGGGGCAGTGATTTTTGCATCGAAAACTCCAAAGATGGTGTCCATTTTGAGCAGATGCGGATCTGCCACCTGCGCCAAGGCAGCGGTAAGATCCATTTCGGCATCTATGCCTGCTCGCCAGAAGACTCTTCCTTTGAAGCCGTCTTTTCGGAAATGAGTTTGAAAGACTGCAAATGGCTGGCCCATGATGGCCAGCAGCCGGATTAGAACCGAAAAAGTACACTAGGAAAAAACATACCTAGTGTATTTTTGTCTTCCGATGTTTTTTACAACCTCAACAAAGAAAGTTTTGTAATTCAAGTTCAATTTGTTGACAAAAAAAGTCTTAGGATATATACTGATAACCAAGGATAATAAAAATCCTAAGAAAAGAGGTTAACAATATGACAAACGTAGTATTACTCGGCGGAAACGGCTATATCGGTCGCAATGTAACGGAAAAATGGCTCAAAGAAGATCCGAATGCAGTCTTCTATGTCATTTCACGCTCTGGCAAGAACCAGCTTACCAACTCCCGCATCTATAATTTTGCGGCGGATGTGTCAGACTACAAGGCAGTGGCAGCCATCCTGCCAGACCAGGTTGATTACATCGTGGATTTTGTCGGTCGTCCAGAAAGCGACCCAGCCACCTTTGAAGCGGTCAATGACAAGCCTGCTCAGGTTATGTTGCAGCTTGCCAAGGACAAGCAAGTCAAGGCTATGGGCTTTATCGGCGGTCTTTTGGGACCAAAATCCTTCCTAGACGGCAAAAAACGCATCGCAGACCAACTCCGTGCCAGCGACATTCGCACCGAAGTGGTTGAGCCAACCGTTGTCTATGGTAATGGCCGCAGCGATGCCCTCGCTAAACTCGTTCCCGTCTTCAAATTCTTTGGTCTTTTCATGAAAAATATGAAACCAGTCTTGGTAACCGAGGTGGCAGACGAGCTGGTTTCAAAACTGGTGAAATAAATGCCTATTGAACGTGTTCGTATCAGTCAGGAAATTGCAGCACCACTCGATTAAGTCTTTACCTGGTTTTACCAATCCGAGAACTTTACAGCCTCCTCCATTGTTTTTCGCTCTGCTTGGCTGGGGAAAAGCCGATGGACAAAAGGCTCCCAGCGTGATATCATCATGATAGCAGGATGGTATCGAGAAGAGATTACCGCCGTCAGCCCCAACCACTTGATTTCTTATAAGGTCAATCGCTCCTTTCCAGCTGTCCGTCAGGATTTCACGGAGATTGCTTTTGAAAAAATAGCAGAGCAAAGAACCAGGGTCACTTGGACCATTGAGATTGAGGTCCCCAGCCTATTTGGTCAAAAATGGCTCAATGCTTTGGCGGGAAAGATGGCAGCTACCCTTTACCAAACGATTTTACAAGCAGGTCAAAAAGAATTGGAGAAGTCATGAAATTAAACAAAAGCTTTGAACAAGCCACCTATGTTCTCACCATGTTGGCCTTGCAGGAGGGGCATGTGCCGGTCAAAAGCCATGTCCTCAGTCAGGTCTTGCAGGTTTCGGACTCTTATTTGAAAAAAATCTTGATGAAACTGTCCAAAGCAGGACTCATTTCCTCCAATGCCAGTAAAACGGGCGGCTACCAGTTGGCACAGCCTGTCGAGGCCATCAGCCTTAAGGATGTCTTCTTTGCCTTGGAGTTGCAGGCGGATGTCCTGGATTTTAAGCATATGGCCCATCAAATCTATGACGATGAGGCCCATGTTCGTCAGGTCGAAGATCTGGTCAAAACTACCTTGGAAGCGGGCTTGACCGCCTTTTACAGCCAGTTAGATGGCCTGAAAATTTCCGACTTACTACAGAAAGAGGCCTACCAAAGCGGGGCTATTGACTGGAATGAGAGAGTTAAGTGAGAGTGGGACAGAAATCGGTAATTTCAAAGAAATTCAATGTCGTCAACAAGTCTTTATTTCAAGTTGTTGAGCTAAAACGAATAAAATTGAGTTTGGGACAAAAGTAGTTCCAAACTCAATTTTTTTTACATTTTCTCCCTCACCTTGGCAGAAACTGTCATAATTGTGGCGCGCATTGTCATGACGCGAAATGGTAACTTGCTCTATAATAGACTCATCAAATAAAACAAATGAGGTTTAAAACATGTCAAACAAAAAAATTATTTTATACTTAACAAAAATCAGAAATAGCGATATTATAGTTTTATGACAAAAGAACTGACGTCCTCCCAAATCGAGGAATTAAAACAGGCCCTTAAAAGTCATAACCACCCGTGAAAACGGGTGGCTTGTACACCGGCTATAAGCCGTTTCTCTCCAGCGACGTCTAAAGACGTTCGCTGAACTTCGTTCAGGTTAGTGCTATAATTACTTGACTAATGCCCGTAACAACGGGCTTTTATCTCGTTCTAAAACTGCCATCTGAAAATGGATCTTCTACGGTACTTAGGTGTGAAAACTATGTGATATTTGCACATCCATTTAGTATGTGATAAACTGTAACTGGTTTTAGCCATTTCTTTTTCCTGATATAATCTAACCTGAACAATTAGATTATATCAGGAAAAAGAAATGGAAGCTCAAAGCCTTAGCAGCCACCAGCATAGCTGGTGGTTTTATTGTTTTTCTCTACGAGAAAAACTGGCTCGAAGCCATAATAAAAATAATGCTCCGCATCATAGAAAAATACAGGCACTCATTCTTTATTCTGAATGCCATAATTTAACATCCGTAGCTAAATCAGTAGGTTTTGTCCATCAGACAGTCCGAAACTTATTGAATCGCTATCTAAGTGGTGGCTTAGAAGCCCTCTTAAAGGAAAATCGTGGTGGTCGCCGCCGCTCCTATATGACGCATGAGGAGGAAGAAGATTTCCTTAAAGAGCAACTCTCTTCTTCTTTGAATGGAGAATTTGTTACCGTTAACTCCCTCTTTAAAGCCTATCAAGAGAGAGTTGGGCACAAGACAACCCGAGAAGGTTTCTATGCTCTCCTGAAACGTCATGGTTGGCGTAAAGTTAGCCCACGTCCCCAACATCCGAAAAAAGCAGACGCTGAAACCATTTTAGCGTCTAAAAATAAAATCTTTATTCGAGGAGAGAAAAGTAAGCGCTTTAATAATGAGAAAGAATATCAAAAAATCCGCCTTATGTACCAAGATGAGGCGGGTTTTGGGCGTATCCGCAAACTTGGTTCGTGTTGGACTCCAAAAGGTTATCGTCCTCACGTAGCAAGTCACCACATTCGTGAATACCGATATTGTTATGGAGTTGTGGATGCCCATACAGGCGACTCATTTTTCATCATAGCAGGCGGATGTAATAGTGATTGGATGAATGAATTTTTACGCCAGCTATCAGCAGCTTATCCAGAAGATTATATTATTTTAGTCATGGATAATGCCATCTGGCATAAATCTCAGACCTTAAATATCCCTAAGAATATTGAATTTACCTTCATTCCACCCTACACACCTGAAATGAATCCTATTGAGCAAGTCTGGGCTGAGATTCGTAAACTTGGATTCAAGAATAAAGTATTTAGGACCTTAAATGAGGTAATTGATAAACTTGAAGAGGTTATTCAAACCTTAACTGCTTATCAACTCAAATCAATTGTACATAGAGACTGGACTTCCGCTATTTTTGATTTTAAATAAGTATTAGTATATAACTATATAGTGATTGCGGGCTAATTTAATACATCTTATAGACAAATCTAAATTAGCTGGGCATTTTTCTCCCAGCTAAATTTAGAAATTAGCCTTTATCTTCAAAATACTCCCGTACCTTAGGCGCTACCTCTTGGCCATAAATTCTAATGGCTTCCAAAGTGTCCTCATGGGGCATTGAACCAACAGGCAAATGCATCATAAAACGATCGAGCTGTAAATCCTCTACTATTTTGATAATCTTGTTAGCGACTGTCTGAGCATCCCCGACAAACATGGCACCATTTTCACCGATTGAATTCAAATAATCATCATAGGTTAATTCTTTCCAGAATGGTCGGTCCTTACTGATATTATCAACCAACTGTTTGGTTGGATGGAAGTAGTCGCGTTCAGCTTGTTCCTTATCCTTGGCTAACCATCCCCAAGAGTGAGCCGCCACCGTCATCTTGGAAACATCATGACCGTGCAGACGTCCGATTTGTTTATACATTTTGACTAATTGGCGGAAATTTTTAGGATTGCCACCGATGATAGCGTAGACAATAGGAAGGCCCAGCTCAGCAATTTTTTGCGTAGAGTGAGGGCTTCCGCCAGTCGCTACTTGAATAGGGAAGTCCTCTTGAACAGCACGAGGATAGACAGGGCGATTGTTGACGGTTTGTGTATGTCTTCCCGACCAATTCAGCTTGGTTGTTTTTTTGATTTCTAGGAGCATGGCCAATTTCTCATCAAACAATTCATCGTAATCTGCCAAATCATAGCCAAATAAAGGGAATGATTCGATGAAGGAACCGCGTCCAGCCATGATTTCTGCTCGACCCTTGGAAAGGGCATCAATAGTCGCATATTGCTGGTAGACCCGGACCGGATCAATAGATGACAGGATGGTAACCGCACTTGATAAGCGGATATGTCTGGTAGTGACAGCACCAGCAGCCAAAACAATCTCAGGTGCCGAAATCGCGAAATCTTCACGATGGTGTTCTCCGATGGCATAGATATCTAAGCCCACCTGATCAGCAAGCTCAATTTCTTCTACCAAATTGCGAATGCGTTTATCGTGTGGAATAGGTTGTCCTGTTTTCTCCAATGGGGTTGTTTCGCCGAAGGTTGAAATTCCTAATTCAATCATAGTAATTCTCCTTTTCGTTTTTAACAATATATCACTAATTAGTAATAAATTCTATTTTTTTGCTCAGAAGCATTTTTATCGTGCTTAATCACTAGGTTGTAGTAGTATTTTTGCTTGAAAAAACACTTTGTCAGGGAAGCTACTTTTTGTAAACAAGCAGATGAACAACGAATTCTGGCTTACTAGTGGTTGAAATGTTATAATACCATCTGATTGTCTAATTTATCGATCAGAGTTAATCTCTTTAGATATGGAGTTATGTATGACAGAGACATTTATTTCACTGACAATTATTACTCTTTTGGCAGCTCTGACCCCCATGCTGGTCCGCTTGATTCCTAAGCAAGTGGTACCTGAGCCGGTCATTTTGATTGCTGCTGGAGCTATACTGGGGCCTAATGTTCTCGATATTATCAATTCGGACAATGAAGCGCTTAAACTTTTGTCTGATCTGGGATGTGCCTTTCTCTTTCTACTTGCGGGCTATGAGATTGATCCTAAGGTCATCACCGGCAAAGAAGGTAAGAAAGGCCTTTCAACTTGGGTGGTAACTTTTGTAATTGGTCTGGTTGTGGCTTTCATTATGCCTGATATTGCTTCGGGTAAGCAAGGTTTGATTGCTACGGCTTTATTGTTTACAACAACAGCCCTAGGAACTCTCATGCCGATTTTAGAAGAACGCAGCTTAACTGGAACCCATATAGGAAATCTGGTCATTGCCTACGGAACATGGGGAGAAGTAGCGACAGTTATAGCTATGGCTATTTTGTTATCTGCCCGCAGCACTTGGCAGACAGCAGCTATTTTAGGTGGCTTACTGCTAATTTGCATCTGGTTGGCAGGCTTGGGAAATCGAGCTGTTCAGCGAGGTGGAGCTCTTTATAATTTCTTAAAATCAAAAGCTGATACCAAAGCGCAAATGACCGTCCGCATTACTATTCTTCTGATGATTGTATTAGTAGCCTTCTCATCAATATTTGATTTAGATATTGTACTGGGAGCTTTTGCGGCTGGCTTTGTGCTACGTTTTGTTATTCCCGAAAGCAGCCACATGTTGGAGAAGAAGCTCAATGGTCTTGCCCACGGTTTTCTGATACCCCTCTTTTTTGTCATTTCGGGTTGCGGTATCAATCTATTAGCAGTAGCAGAGCGCCCCATGCTCTTGTTAATGTTTATTCTGGCCTTGGTCTTGATTCGTACGATTCCAATTGTCATATCCCTATCCTTGGAAAAAGACCCGCAGGAGCGGCTGTCTCTGCACAATCGTTTTTCGGTTGCCTTTTATTGCACAACAGCTCTACCTCTCATTGTCGGGATTACCGGTATCGCTGTTCATGATGACTTTATGTCTAGCGAAGTCGCATCAGTGCTCATTGCTGCGGGAGCTATCAGCGTCTTTCTCATGCCCTATCTCGGTGCCCTAACCTATAGAGTTGTTGACGCTGAGCCTTTCGGTGCTTTTAGAGAAATCTTTCAATCACCAAGAGACCTATCTACCATCGTCCACAAGCATTTAGAGCAGGAAAGAGTGCGTGCTAAACAGTATCAAGATTATACAGCAGCGAAAATTGCTTGGAGCATAGATGCTATTGAAGATCAGAAAGAACGCGAAGAGTTGTTAGATCTTTTGCGCAGTCAGCGGCAGGAAGTCCAGAATTTTCACGATGAACAGTTGGAGAGACGAAAGGATCTTTATAATCAACACAAAGAAGCCGCACAAGCACTTTATCAGAAATATCATGACGATGCCCTACCAGATGATTATCTTTATAGACTACTAGGTAAGCAGTATTATCAAAGAGAAGATTATTGATTCTATTCCTCTAGATAAAGCCGTTTGGAGATCTTAATATCTTTTCATAAAACTTGAAAGATATCCTACGAATCAGTATAATAGGAATGTTGATCATCAACTTTCTGTTACTAAAGCAGAAATATCAAAATAGGGAGGGAAGAAATTGATTACTATTAATTTGGTAGTCAGTTGAAAATAACGATTATGGCAATTTTAGTACTTGGAGGAGCTGGATACATCGGTTCTCATATGGTTGATCGCTTGGTTGAGCAAGGTGAGGAGAAGGTTATTGTTGTGGATAGTCTGGTCACAGGTCATCGTGCAGCGGTCCATCCAGAGGCTGTTTTTTATCAAGGGGACTTAGCGGATAAAGTTTTTATGAGGCAGGTACTTACTGAGAATTCTGATATTGATGCTATCATCCATTTTGCAGCCTATTCACTGGTTGCAGAATCCATGGAAAATCCTCTTAAGTATTTTGATAATAATACAGTTGGTATGATTAACTTGCTAGAGGTTATGAATGAATTTGAGATTAAAAATATAGTTTTTTCATCAACCGCTGCAACTTATGGTATTCCTGCTGAAATTCCAATTAAGGAAACAACTCCTCAACATCCTATCAATCCTTATGGTGAAAGTAAGCTCATGATGGAGACTATTATGCACTGGGCGGATCAGGCTTATGGTATCAAGTTTGTTCCTTTGCGTTACTTTAATGTTGCTGGTGCTAAACCAGATGGTTCCATCGGTGAAGACCATGGTCCTGAAACTCACCTCTTACCGATTATCTTACAAGTAGCACAGGGTCTGCGCGATAAGATTATGATTTTTGGAGATGACTATAAGACACCTGACGGCACTAACGTACGTGACTATGTCCATCCCTTTGATTTGGCAGATGCCCATCTGCTGGCAGTTAATTATCTGCGTCAGGGTAACCCATCCACTGCTTTCAACCTCGGATCATCAACGGGATTTTCAAACCTTCAGATTTTAGAAGCAGCTCGCAAAGTCACCGGTAAGGAAATTCCAGCTGAGAAAGCTGACCGCCGACCAGGTGATCCAGACATCTTGATTGCCAGCTCGGAAAAAGCCCGCCGCGTGCTAGGATGGCAACCACAATATGACGACATCGAAAAAATAATCGCATCAGCCTGGGCTTGGCATTCTAACCATGCTAAGGGCTATGATGATAGAGGTAAATAAAAAGAAAAGAGCAGCGAGCCCTACCAAAACATTTAAATTTATTACTATTCTTTAATTTTTATTCAGCACTTTCCTCTTGATGTTAACCTGTTATAAATATAGTAAAGCTTACCTAGGCTAAAAGTTGTTTTCTTTGATTGGTTATGGAGACATAATAACTTTTGCTGTGCGACCGTTGTGAGAGCAGCTGCCTTCAATTTTTAATTAATCATCTCACTGACAGACTTCAAGATAGTTGATATTAGATTAAGTGACTGACAGCATCAAATTCCGTCAGGCCACATATCTGATTATACATACCACCATGAGCGCAATAATTTAAGGCAGATTCAGTAATTTGAGAACTAATGACAATGTGTTCAAATTCAAATCTATTTGAGACTGTCATTCGCAAAAACTCGAATTTAGCCTTGTCCATTTTCTTACTTTACTTCCTTGTAATACAATTTGAATTTGAAAAGAGTTAATTTTGTCAACGCCTTTATGATATCTGAAAAAGCAAAATCAAGGAGACCTGACATAACAAAATGCCCAGACTCTAGAGTCTGGGCATTTTGTTGATATAAAAGTTTTTCGTTTAATTACTTCCAGAATTTAGCAGCAATCTCTTGCCCTTGTTTGATTTTAGCCCATTGTTGCGGAATAGCCAACTCATTTCCTGAGTCACAAGAAGCAAAGCCGCACTGGTGAGAAAGCAAGAGACGGTCTTTTGGAATGATTTTGCTGGCTTCTTCCAGAAGCGTGTAAACCCGCTCTTCATCATCCAAGTCAGTTGTTTTACTTGAAAGAAGTCCCAGAACAACTTCAGCATCTTTATCTTTCAACGTTTCCAAGGCTTTCAAATCACCAGCGCGCTCATCATCCCATTCAAGGAAGAAGCGGTCATAATGCTGATCACCGAGGAATTTCTTAGCGATAGCTTCATAGGTACCGCCAGAGGCATGGCGGCTTTCGTAATTGCCACGACAGTTGTGTGTCCAGACTTTCAGTCCCAATTCATGACCAAAATCAGTCACTTCATTGTTGATTTGGATAAATTCATCGGCCAAGTCAGCCAGATTAGCATTGCCTTCTGCAAAGAAAGAGTCGGCGTTTGATTCATCAAAAAGTTCCCAGAGGCAGTCGTCAAATTGAATGATTTTACCACCAGCCTCTTTGTACTCTCTCAAGAATTCTTTATAGGCTTTAATCAAGCCAGCTTTGAGTTCTTCCTTGGTTTTGTAAACCTGACCATCACCATACAAACCATCAAAAATTGCTAATTCAGTATAAGCATGTGCGGGTCCCCAAATAGTAAGCTTGGTCTCTGTATCTCCAGCCTCCTCTTTCAAAAGACGATAAATATCTAAGAAATGATGGTTTTTACTAGAAAGAGGCTCGGTAATGCGAATACCAATGTCCTTACGTGTTTCAAAATGCCCACCATCGTGGTCTTTGAAGGTATAGCCATGATCGGCAATGTAGCGTTCAATACCTTTGAAACCCCAGATGAAATCAAGGTGCCACATTGATTTAGAATATTCACCGTCTGTTAAAATATCAATGCCGTTGGCTTTTTGATCAGCTATAACTTTTTTGATGTCTGCTGTCTCAGTTTCATGGTAACCAGGGAAGCTATCATAGAAAGGGTACTGAATATCATCGCGGTGCTCAATTTGATTTTTATAATCAAGTAAATCCGCGGGGCGCAGAAGTGAACCAACTAGTTGAAACTTTGACTGTGTCATAATAAGTCCTCCTTTTAATGGATGTCCTTATTTTATCTTAATCAATGTATTTTGAAAAATAGTTATTTTAGAGACAGAGATATAGTTTAAAACTATATCTCTTGTTTTGAAATTGCCCATTGTTTGTAATTGATAAAAAGTAAATGGGCTGGAATTGAAGGAAATACTTACTTCTCTAATATAGGTAATTAACTGGTAGTCCCGCAAAGAGCGGTGAATACTAAGTCTTTGAGCGTAGCCATTAATCAGATAATGAGGACTTCTGAGTTGGGCAATACTAGTGATAAGGATAATCAGATCAATAATTAATATTAAATTTGAGCGCAATAAGGTAGAGAAACCATTTATTGGGCTCTACCTTTAGTCACTGATGAAGAGAGAAAAAATAAAAGCACTGATTAGAAATAATGGTAAAGCCGTAAAAGTGAAAATTAAAGCAAAAACAAGCAAGAAATGGACTGATTTTTATTCTTATATTGAAATGGCACGGTATCTTCTTTTGGTATATCAAATAATACTGTTATTTGATCATTAAAAAGATGACATCTTTTCTATAAAACCTCTTAATCCAAATAAAAAGAAGTTTTTCCTTTCCCCTCCTTTTTGGTAAAATGGAAGAAAAAACTTTTGCTTTTATAATTTCATTCTTTTCGTAGGAGAGAGGCTGTTTTGCTCTCAGCTCTCTCTCAAATAATTAAAGTCGAAAAAGCATTGATTTTGTGAAAGCTATCCTGACCATTTAAGCTCTTTCTTTGATTTATAGACATTTTAGGAGGCTGTTATTGTTATGCGCGACAACCATTTACACACCCATTTTTCCTACGATTCCGACGCCAGCTTTGAGGACTATTTGACTCACTATGATGGTGAGATCGTCACGACTGAGCATTATGATCTGTCCAACCCCTATACAGGACGGGATGATGTGCCGGATTATGAGGCTTATTCTAAGGAAATAGCAGAGCTGACTGCTAGATACGGCAAACGCATCAAGCGCGGCATTGAAATCGGCTACTATCAGCCCCGAGAAGCTGATCTTATCAGCTTCCTAGCCGATAAGATCTATGATTTGAAACTGCTCTCCGTCCATCACAATGGGACCAACGATTATCTGGATGATGAGGTCGCTGGGATGGACAAGGAAGCCATTATCCAAGAGTATCTGGATGCGCTAGAATATGCTATCGGGCGCGTGGAAGCGGATGTCTTGGCTCATTTTGACTATGGTTTTCGTCTGTTTGATGTGACGGTGGATGAACTTAAGGCTTATGAGCCACAGCTCTTGCGTATTTTTCAAAAAATGATAGACTACAACCTTGCCTTTGAGCTCAACAGCAAGTCCATGTATCTCTATCATCATGAGGACCTCTATCTGTATGCACTTGATTTGGTTAAGCAACTCGGTTGTCACAAGTACTCAATCGGATCAGATGGTCATAAACGAGAGCATTTCCGCCTTGAATTTGACCGTATTCAGATAATTTTGAACAAATATGGTATCAAACCAGAAGAAATCATATAATGAAGTGATTAGGAAATAAAGTGAATCAATTAAAAAAGTAAAAATTTTCTGCTGTTCCTTATTTTTGCTGATTGCTATCGGTCTTGTTTTTGATTGCGCGCTACGGAAGGTCCCCAGAAGTTATTCATTGTTTTCTGACTAAGGTCAAAGAGATACCATTGTTGACCAATAGGAAGGGGGAGACTTTCAAATTTTGGAGAATATGTCTTATATTGACTCAGACTTGGTTGGAAAATCAGATTAGGTGCAGACAGACACCCTTATTTGTACCTAGTCAGTCTGATTTGGAAGTTTAGAGAGTGTGAAAGTATATCTTTCTTTTTCTACTTTATGCGCATTTTTCCTTTTTATGAAGATTTAGAGACAGTCTTAAATATACATCTAGTCTTACTGAGCAGCTATCGGTCTTGCAACATTTTACTACACAGGCCTGGAACCTTCAATAAAATTGATGAAACAATTCAAGATAAGCTATGAATAAAACAACCCCAGATTTATCACTAATCTAGGGCTACTATTATCTATTTTTTAAAAGTTTCTTCCAAAAACCTTCTTTTTTAGTAGAATCAGTTTTTTCCTTTTCAAAATAAGAAGGATAGACCTTGAAAATATCGGTTTCTTCATGGTTGACGGCAGTATCGGTATGGACGATGAGATCAAAAGGATTATCAGTCTTTTCATTCACATTAGTATAGCTGACACCAGCCTGCTGAGCCATCTTCATATAGAGTATCTGATTGCTCTGGCATAGGTTGGGACAGGATTTTATTTTGATAGCGCCATATTTAGCTTTAAGATCTTCTAAAATTTGGGGAAAGGCTGCCTGGACATCATCACGATTCCCCATATTCTTATCTACGGTCAGAAGAACTCGCTCTCGGAAGGTTCCAAGATAGTGGCGCATTTCATCTGGATTTGGTCTGGTTTCACCAGAAGCTGCAGTCATTAACTTTTTTTCTAATTTATCCATAAATAATATACCTCGTTATTCTATTTTACCATAAGGAGCAGCAGAGACCAAAAAAGGAAAATGTAATTAAAATCAAGATCTCCCTCTTCACAACCAGATAAAAACCCCCCGCTACATTCAGGTTCTTGTTTGATTATTAACAAAGATTGTGGTATCATGAAAGTGTAAAAATTAAAAACTCATAAGGAGAGTATTGTAATGTCAATTATTACTGATGTTTACGCACGCGAAGTCCTTGACTCACGCGGTAACCCCACACTTGAAGTAGAAGTTTATACTGAATCAGGTGCTTTCGGACGTGGTATGGTTCCTTCAGGAGCTTCCACTGGTGAGCACGAAGCGGTTGAGCTTCGTGATGGTGACAAATCTCGTTACAACGGTCTTGGTACTCAAAAAGCGGTTGACAACGTAAACAATATCATCGCAGATGCTATCATCGGTTACGATGTACGCGACCAACAAGCTATTGACCGCGCTATGATCGCTCTTGATGGTACTCCAAACAAAGGTAAACTTGGTGCAAACGCTATCCTTGGTGTGTCAATTGCTGTTGCACGCGCAGCTGCTGACTTCCTTGAAGTGCCTCTTTACAACTACCTTGGTGGATTCAACACTAAAGTGCTTCCAACTCCAATGATGAACATCATCAATGGTGGATCTCACTCAGATGCTCCAATCGCTTTCCAAGAATTTATGATCATGCCAGTCGGCGCACCTACATTCAAAGAAGCTCTTCGTTGGGGTGCTGAAGTTTTCCATGCTCTTAAGAAAATCCTTAAAGAACGTGGACTTGAAACAGCTGTTGGTGACGAAGGCGGATTCGCACCTCGTTTTGACGGTATTGAAGATGGTGTAGAAACTATCCTCAAAGCTATCGAAACAGCAGGTTATGAAGCTGGTGAAAACGGCATCATGCTTGGTTTCGACTGTGCTTCTTCAGAATTCTACGAAAATGGTGTTTACGACTACTCTAAATTCGAAGGTGAAAAAGGTGCTAAACGTACTGCTGCAGAACAAATTGATTACATCGAAAGTTTGGTAAACAAATACCCAATCATCACAATTGAAGATGCAATGGACGAAAACGACTGGGATGGTTGGAAAGCTCTCACTGAACGTCTTGGTGACCGTGTTCAATTGGTTGGTGACGACTTCTTTGTTACAAATACTGATTACCTTGCACGTGGTATTAAAGAAGATGCTGCTAACTCAATCCTTATTAAAGTTAACCAAATCGGTACTTTGACTGAAACTTTTGAAGCTATTGAGATGGCTAAAGAAGCTGGTTACACTGCAGTTGTTTCTCACCGTTCAGGTGAAACTGAAGATTCAACAATCGCTGATATCGCAGTTGCAACTAACGCTGGTCAAATCAAGACAGGTTCATTGTCACGTACAGATCGTATTGCTAAATACAACCAATTGCTTCGTATCGAAGATCAACTTGGTGAAGTTGCAGAATACAAAGGTTTGAACTCATTCTATAACCTTAAAAAATAAGGAGTTTTAGTCGCTGACTTGCTACTTACTACTAAGAGCTGTTAGAATTTTTCTAACAGCTCCTTTTAGTCAGACAAGAAGTAAATGTTTTTTGACTACGGCCTATTAATAAGATGTATTTCAAATGGTTTTAAAATTATAAACTGAGATGCTTAATAGTTGTTTTGCCGATTTCTTAAGGAGTTAGGATGGTACCAGAAGTCTTGTCCAAGGGATCTATCATAATTTCAGTAATGATTTTGGAAGCCCAAATATTATAAAAGGAACCACCTTTGGTGGTTTTTTTAGATTTTAATGTTTAGTTAACTAACTTCTTTTTGCTGTAAGTCATGTAAATAAAATTAAGAATTAAGCCAAGGAGGGTAAGGGTGATGAAGCTATAGAAGGTCTGACTACAATTCCCTTTATTAGCTTCGCCAATTTGGCTGGCAATACGTGGTGCAAAGAAGGCGGCGGTAGAATAATCTGCAAAGACAATACTGTAGTTAACCCCAGAACCATAATTTTCTATAATAATAAATAAAAAAAACCATAATTAGAACATTCTCTATTTAAGCTAGGTTTCGGTTTGTTTTTTTGATATAATTATATATAACAATTACTAGGAGATGGCTAATGAACTTTATATTCGATTTAGACGGAACACTGTCTTTCGATCGCTTCAGCATAGACGGTAAAATCAAAGAAGTCTTACTTAGCGCTGAAGACTTTGGACATGAAGTCAGCTTTGCGTCAGCAAGATCCTATAGGGATTGTGTTGACATGTTGGGTGATGACCTTGCTCAAAAACGAGTAATAGGTCTCAATGGTGGTCTGGTCTATGAAGAAGGCCAACTGATTTTGGAGTACAATCTTGATAAGGAAGCTTATCACGATGTCTTAAGTTATTGTCAGACCTATAATTTGCCCTATTTTGTAGATAATACTTTTAATTATGCGTCAGATAATGAAGAATATTTTCCCTTCATAGAAAGTGTAGATCCTCTGAATTTGGCTGAAAAAGTTCCTGCTGATCAGTTGGAACACCCTATTAAAATGGTTATCTATATGGGGAATCACGAAGAGTTACTAGCAGATCTTTCCTATCATATCAAATCGACAGATATAATCGATCTCTCCTATCATGAAGAAGAGAAATGTCTTTACCTCAATCCTTGTCGGGTCAGCAAGGCTTCAACTATCTCGGAAATTTTTGAGGAGCCCTTCATAGCCTTTGGAAATGATAAAAATGATATTGAGATGTTTAAGCTAGCCCTATATAGTATTCAAATCGGTGGTTTTACTTACTTGAAACCCTATGCGGATGAACAAGTGGATGCTGATAGTCAATTGGTTGCAACTAAGATTGCTGAATTGTTCCAAGAATTTCAAGGAAAATAAACAAAGTTTTAGAATTTTTCAGGCAATTAAGTTATGATGTTGGTATATAATTATTGGGGAGGTAATAGTATGCCAACATTTTTAGGAAAACCTGTTACGGTTGCTAGTGATAAGCAATTACAAGTTGGGGACTTAGCTCATGACTTTACCTTGACAACAACAGACCTGACTAAGAAAAGCCTATCCGATTTTGCGGCTAAAAAGAAAGTCCTTAGTATTGTTCCTTCTATTGACACGGGTATCTGCTCAACACAAACCCGTACGTTTAATCAGGAATTATCAGAACTAGCTGATACTCTGGTCATCACCATTTCTGCTGATTTACCCTTCGCTCAAAGACGCTGGTGCGGGGCTCAAGGGCTTGAAGATGCTGTGATGCTGTCGGACTACTACAATAATAGTTTTGGTAGGACCTATGGTGTTCTGATGGAAGAATGGCACCTATTAGCGCGTGCCGTCCTCGTTCTGGATGAAAATAATAAGGTGGTTTATACCGAGTATTTAAAAAATATCAATTCGGAACCTGATTACGACGCAGCACTTGCAGCTGTAAAGGCTCTATAAAAATAAAAACCCTATGAGTTAGAAAAAGCTAATTTATAGGGTATTTTATTACTTTTTGCTTTTCTGAGGAAATTAAGGTATGATAGGGCAGAAAAGATTTATTTCATGTTTTGATATTTATTAGAAAGATGAGTAAAGGAGGAGAGGAAATCCATGTCGCTTATTGAAGATTATCTTGCTAATTCAGTTGTTAAATTACCTTTGAGTCAGATAGTGAGAGCTTTTAAAGGTAAGGCTGTTTCAAGTAAGGCAGAGCCTGGTGGAATCAGCTATATCAATTTATCTGATATTACAGAATTTGGTATTGACTACAGTCAGCTCAAGACCTTTAAGGATGAGGAGACCAAACTAGCTAAATACCTATTGGAAACAGGAGACGTATTAGTTGCTTCCAAGGGAACAGTGAAAAAAATAGCTGTTTTTGAGGAGCAGTCTTTTCCGATTGTTGCTTCATCTAATATAACGGTTTTACGCCCAACCGCTGATATCAGTGGTTTCTATCTCAAACTTTTCTTAGAATCCGAGTTGGGACAAGCACTCTTAGATACGGCTGATAATGGCAAGTCAGTTCTTAATATTTCCACCGAGCAACTTTTAGAAATTCCCGTCCCTCATTTACCGGCTATTAAGCAGAATTACCTTATCCAGTATGCTAGCAAGGGCCTGGCGGATTATCAAAGAAAAATAACCAGAGCTCAACAAGAGTGGGAACACATTAAGCAGGATGTTGAAAAAAATTTATATTGATTATCCATGAAAGGAGAAGCTCTAAAAAGAGCTTCTTTTTTCTCTAACTAAGAATGTGAAAGTCGCTTTCAGAAATCATATGATAAAATAATGAAAAATGAAAGCGAGTGTCTTGACAATGCCATGAAAGACAAGGGATTGCAATGTTACTAACTTGAAATATTTAACAAAAGAAATGACATCTGAAATACTTAGTTTGTAAAACAAAAATGCTATCATATTTCCTAGTTAAAAGTAATCACTTTTAACTAAATGATTTTAATTCTCAAATTGAGGGGAGAGTATTTTTCAATGGAAAGAAAATTACGTTACAAACTACACAAAGTTAAGAAGCAATGGGTGACAATTGCCGTTGCCGTTGCTGGTCTAGCGACAGTTATTGGTGTTGGTGGAACAAGTGTATCAGCAGATGAAAGCATAGCGGTTGATACCAATGCTCAGTCATCTACAGTTGATGATAGTGGTGGTCAAGAAGAGATAACTGCTGGTGAAACTAATTCAGCAGCAAACTCAAATGCGACTGCGGATAGTTCGGCGACTGTAGAACAGTCTCAGACAGCTACTTCAGAACAAACAGCACAAGCAGGTTCTCAAGATACCGTGACGAACTCGGAAACAGTAGAACAATCGGCAACTGAAGCATCTGCTAACACAAATAAAGAAGATGTAACAAATTCAGAAAACAAGTCTGCTGAGCGTCAAGATACTGCTGCTGTAGTAACAGCAGACGATACCCAAGTGGCTGATCTAACTGATCAAGAAAAACAAGCAGCCCTATCTCTTGATAATGTCAAATTGGTTGATGGTAAGTACTATTATGTTCAACCAGATGGCAGCTATAAGAAGAATTTTGCTATCACCATTGATGGACAAATGCTTTATTTTGACGCTGAAACAGGCGCACTTTCAAGCACATCAACTTATTCTTTCTCACAAGGATTAACGAATCTTGTAGATGATTTTACCAGCCATAACAAGGCTTATGATTCAAGTGAAGCCAGCTTTGAATTGGTCGATGGCTATCTAACGGCTAATAGCTGGTATCGCCCAGCTTCCATCCTTAGAAATGGTCAAACTTGGGAAGCATCAACCCAAGATGATCTGCGCCCAGTCTTGATGAGCTGGTGGCCAAGCAAGGATACTCAAGTTGCTTACTTGAATTATATGACCAAGTATCTAGGTGCTAGTAATGAAGATTTCACGACGGAAACTAGTCAAACGACCCTGAATAAGGCGGCTCAGCTGGTTCAAACGCAAATTGAGCAACGTATCAGTACAGAAAACAATACCCAATGGTTGCGTTCAGCAATCCAAGCTTTTGTGAAGACACAGTCGCAATGGAATGTTGATTCAGAAAACCTTAACCGCAATGACCACCTGCAGCATGGTGCCTTGCTCTATAATAATAGTGATTTAACGCCATGGGCTAACTCAGATTATCGTCTGCTTAACCGAACTCCAACCAATCAAACTGGTAAGCAGAAATATTTTGCTGATAGCAATCCTATAGGTGGTTACGAATTTTTGCTGTCCAATGACGTGGATAACTCAAATCCTGTTGTTCAGGCTGAAATGCTCAATCAGTTGCACTATCTGATGAATTGGGGATCTATTGTTATGGGAGATGATCAAGCCAACTTTGACGGTGTCCGTGTCGATGCTGTCGATAATGTTAATGCCGATCTTCTCCAAATCTATACCAACTATTTCCAAGACTATTATGGTGTTAATAAATCAGAAGCAGATGCTCTGGCCCATATTTCTATTTTGGAAGCTTGGAGTTACAATGATAATCAATATAATATTGACACCAATGGGGCAGCTATCTCTATCGACAACTATTCCCGTTTGGCAGCTCTGTCGACCTTGACGAGACAGACAAATGAGCGACAAGGTTTGGAGAGCCTGATTACAGATACGCTCAATAAGGAACGCGGTAACAATTCAGTTTATGGAGACACAATAGCTAACTATTCGTTTGTGCGTGCACATGATAGTGAAGTACAAACCATCATTGCTAAAGAAATTGATACGACAACTGATGGTTATACCTTCAGTTTGGATCAATTGAAGCAAGCCTTCAAGATCTATAATGAAGATATGAATAAGGTTGAAAAGACCTATACACACTATAATATTCCTGCTGCCTATGCACTCTTGCTCAGCAATATGGAATCTGTGCCACGTGTCTATTACGGTGACCTCTATACTGATGACGGTCAGTATATGGCAACTAAGTCCCCGTACTATGATGCGATTGATACCTTGATGCGGGCACGCATTGCTTATGTTTCAGGTGGTCAATCAATGGCTGTTGTGAATACCGATTCTAACAAGAGTGTGTTGACGTCCGTGCGCTATGGTAAGGACATTATGACCGCTGATGATACAGAAGGGACTGACCTCAGCCGTACTTCAGGTATGCTGACACTGGTAAGTAATGATCCTGATTTGTCACTTTCATCTACTGATAAAGTCACGGTTAATATGGGTGCTATTCACGCCAACCAAGCCTACCGCCCATTACTATTGGGAACTCAAGATGGTGTGAAATCTTATCTAACTGATGCTGATACTAGTCTCGTTAAATATACCGATGAAAATGGTAATCTGACCTTTACGGCCGATGAAATCAAGGGTTACTCAACAGTTGATATGAGTGGTTACTTGGCTGTCTGGGTTCCAGTTGGTGCTCAAGCTGGTCAAGATATCCGTGTGGCAGCAAGTAATCAAGCCAATGGTGAGAATGATTTGACTTATAAGGCATCAGAAGCTCTTGATTCACAATTAATCTATGAAGGTTTTTCAAACTTCCAAGATTTTGTGACAAATGATTCTGAATACACTAACAAACGTATTGCTGAAAATACAGACCTCTTTAAGGCATGGGGAGTGACATCGTTTGAAATGGCACCACAGTATGTGTCAACTGATGATGGAACCTTCATTGATTCTATTATTCAAAATGGCTATGCTTTCGATGACCGTTATGACCTTGCAATGAGTCAAAACAATAAATATGGTTCAAAAGAAGATTTGGCTAATGCCCTTAAAGCCCTTCACGCAGCTGGTATTCAGGCTATTGCAGACTGGGTTCCAGACCAAATTTATTCGCTGCCAGGAGAAGAGGTCGTCACAGCAACGCGTATTGATAGCTACGGTAAGGAAATCGTTGATGCAACAATCAATCATTCTCTCTATGTTGCCAATACCAAGAGCAGTGGTGAAGATTATCAAGCCCAGTACGGTGGAGCCTTCCTCGATGAACTCCAAGCTAAATATCCAAATATATTTAGTGTTGACATGATTTCAACAGGTAAACCGATTGATCCTTCTACTAAGATTAAGATTTGGGAAGCTAAATACTTTAATGGTACTAATATCCTTAAAAAGGGTTCGGATTATGTTCTAGGCGATAATGCAAGCGGCAAATACTTCACAGTCAATGATAAGGGCGAATTCCTACCAGCTGCTTTGAATGGTAATCAAGATGCTAAGACCGGTTTTTACTATGATGGTACTGGCATGACCTATTACTCAACATCGGGTAATAAGGCTCAATCGTCCTTTGTTTATGAAGGTGGTCATTACTATTACTTTAATCAAGACGGCTACATGGTAACGGGTTCTTATAAAGCTGATGATGGTAAAACTTATTTCTTCTTACCAAACGGGGTTCAACTGCGAGATACGATTGTTGAAGATGAAGATGGAAATCGTTATTACTACGGTAAGACCGGTATGCTCTTTACGGGACCTAACTGGTATTCACAAGTAGATCCTACCAACCCTAACCAACTTGTTTATCGCTATTTTGATGAAAATAATGTAATGGCAGTGGGGCTTAAGACCATAGATGGTGCAACATATTACTTCGACCAAGATGGCTACCAAGCCAAAGGTAAGATGATTATCGATGAAGATGGAAATCGCCGTTATTTTGCTGAAAATTCAGGAGATATGGCAAAAAATAAGTTTGCTGAAATTGACGGTAACTGGTACTATTTCGATGAGAATGGTGTAGCAGCAAAAGGTGAAGTAACTATCAACGGTTCAGTGCTCTACTTTGATGAAGAAACTTCTGTTCAAACTAAAGGTTTCCGTACGGATGTTGATGGCAACCTTATTTACTACGATGTCAACTCAGGTGCTAAGGTGGTTAATAGTTTCTTTACAACAGGAGACAATAATTGGTACTATGCAAGAAGTAACGGTCATGTTGCTAAGGGCTTCCGTCACATGAATGGCCAATGGTATTATTTTGACCAAGAAACCGGTAAGCAGGCCAAAGGCAAGATTGTTGTTAACGGACAGACACTTTACTTTGATCCTGATTCAGGCGCTCAGGTCAAAGGTGATTTTGTAACAGATCAAGACGGCCATATTTCGTATTACGATACTAAGACTGGGGCAATGAAAATAAATGGTTTCTTCACAACAGGTGCTAATGTTTGGTATTATGCAGATGCTAATGGTTATTTGGTTAAAGGAAATCAAACAATTGACGGTCAAAATCTCTATTTCAATCAGACGACTGGTCAACAGGCCAAGGGAGTAAGTATTACTGATGCTCAAGGCAGAAAATATTATTATGATGCTGATTCTGGTGATTTGGTGACCAATCGTTTTGCCGAAGAAACTGCTAACTCTAATCAATGGTACTACTATGACGCCAACGGTGTAGCTGTTAAGGGAGAGCAAAAGATTAACAATCAAGAACTCTACTTTGATCAGGAAACCGGTCAACAGGTCAAAGGCAAAATGGTGACGATTAATGGTCGGAGATACTATTATGATGCCGACTCTGGTGAACGTGTTAAAAATCGTTATGTAAGAATTGATGGCGGATGGTATTACTTCAATTCTGACGGTGTAGCAGTCTAAAGTATAACCAAAATGAAGGCTGGGACAAAAGTCCTGCCTTTTTTTGTTCCACTCTCTTCTTATAACCTTTTACAATGTGTTATAATAAATTTAGCTTAGAACTTTAGAAAAGAGGTTTTCTCTTGAAAACTGTTTATCCAAATAATGAAAGTGAGAGGAGATCCCTTAGCGAGGTGAATCAGACTGTTAGGGTGCCCCAGAGCAATTCATTTTGGAAAAATTTGAGAGCTTTCATTGGTCCGGGTGCCTTGGTAGCAGTAGGGTATATGGATCCTGGAAACTGGATTACCAGTGTTGTTGGTGGGGCAACGTATAGATATCTCCTACTAGCTGTTGTCTTTAGTTCTTCCTTGATGGCTATGCAACTGCAACAGATGGCAGGAAAGTTGGGAATTGTTGCTCGGAAAGACCTAGCGCAGGCGACAGCCAGTTATCTGCCTAATTGGTTGCGCTATATCTTATTTATTATTATTGAATTGGCCTTGATGGCAACTGATTTAGCCGAGGTTATTGGATCGGGTATTGCTTTGCACTTACTGTTTGGCTGGCCGCTCTTATTTTCGATTCTCATCACCATCTTGGATGTTTTCTTGCTCTTATCTCTGATGAAAATGGGTTTTCGTAAGATTGAAGCGATTGTCTCGGCCTTGATTTTAACGATTTTACTGATTTTTGTCTATTTAACAGTTATTTCACAACCTAGCATCAGTGGTATTCTTAAAGGTTTTATACCCAGTGCATCAATATTTGATTTGCACCAAACAGGTGGTAATAGCAAGTTAACCTTGGCTTTAGGAATTGTTGGTGCTACGGTTATGCCTCATAACCTCTATCTGCATTCATCTATTTCTCAGACGCGTCAGGTTGACTATGAGAATTCGGAGTCCATTCACAAGGCTGTTCGCTTTATGACATGGGATTCCAATCTTCAGCTAGCCATAGCCTTTATCGTCAATTCTCTGCTCTTGATTTTGGGAGCCAGTCTCTTTTATGGTCATGCTAGTAAGATTAGTGCATTTGCCCAGATGTATAATGCTCTGGCTGATCCGACCATTGCTGGTAGTGTTGCAAGTGGTCTCTTATCTACCCTTTTTGCCATAGCTTTATTAGCTAGTGGTCAAAATTCAACCATCACAGGAACCCTAACGGGGCAAATTGTGATGGAAGGATTCTTACATATGCGCTTACCTCAGTGGGCTATTCGGCTTTTTACTCGGATAATGGCTTTGACCCCGGTTATCGTAGTTACTATTATTTGGGGAGAGCAGGAGAAGATGTTGGATGAACTGATTGTTTACTCACAGGTTTTTCTCTCAATTGCCTTACCATTTTCTATTTTTCCTTTGATTTATTTTACTTCCAGTAAGAAATTGATGGGAAAATACCGAAACGCAAAGTGGAATACGGTGCTGGCCTATCTAGTTGCCATCCTTTTAACTGTTTTAAATATTAAACTAATCATTGATCTTTTTTAAACACATTCAAGAGGCTGGGACAAAGTCCTGCCTTTTTTGTTTTGCTCTAGCTTTAGCAGATCAACGAAAGGATTGATTGGCAGTCCTTATCAAGTGATAGCGGCCTTGATCAATCATGCAGAAAAAGTCAGGACGATAAAATCGAAATTGCGATTTTATCACAATTTAGCGATTTTTGTCCCAGACTCTTTGAATCTCTAAATCTGCTAAATAGAGTGTTTTTTGTTACGTTTTTGTTACAAAACAGAAACTTTTTGTATAATTTTCTGATAAAAATGGTAAAATAGATTGATGATTAAAATAGTTTGGTTTGCGAAACTTTAATCATCAAATATTTTTATACATTGGGGGAATTTTCCATGGAAAGAAATTTACGCTACAAATTGCACAAGGTTAAGAAGCAATGGGTAGCTATTGGTGTTTCGACGTTTGCTGCTGCAATTTCTGTTGGTGGACAAGTTGTTGCGGCTGATACTGTAGTTGATACTGCTGGTATTAATGTAGAACATATAGCAGAAACTCCACCATCGCAGCAGGAGGTGGCAGCAGGAATTACTACTTACAATAATGCTAGCCAAGAACAGGCGACTACAGAAAATTCTGCTGCTATTAATGTTGACAATGGTCAAGCTCAGGTTGAAAGCGACGCTAGTCAAGTGGTAAACGACCAAGCTCAAGCTGTTGAGGTTACAACCAAACAACCAGTAGCTTCTGAGGAACAAAGCAATCAAGCTGTTCCTCAAAACGAGGCCAAACCAGGGCAATTAGAAACTGTTGCTGGTAAAACCTATTATGTTGATGCTAACGGCCAACGTTTAAAAAATTATTCGGCGGTTGTTGATGGTAAAACTTACTATTTTGATGTCCAAACTGGTGAAGCTAAATTGGATTTACCAGATACAATTTCTCAAAATCAAGTAGCCGATAGCTACCAAGCTAATAATCAGGCTTATTCCAATGAAGCTTCTAGCTTTGAAACGGTCGATAATTATCTAACAGCTGATAGCTGGTATCGTCCTCGTAAAGTTTTGAAAAATGGTGAGACTTGGGAAACTGCGTCAGAAAAGGATTACCGTCCTATTTTGATGACGTGGTGGCCAGACACAGCAACTAAAGCGGCCTATGCTAACTTTTGGGTGAAAGAAGGGCTGATTTCTGGTTCTTATTCACAAAATTCAAATGCGAGAACTTTAGATACCGCTGTCCAAAACATTCAGGTAGCTATTGAAAAACGTATCAGCCAAGAAGGTAATACAAGTTGGTTGCGTGATAAGATGTCTCAGTTTGTTCAGTCACAAGATCAGTGGAATATTAATTCGGAAAATCCGACTTATTATCCTAATCAAGACCACCTTCAAGGTGGAGCCCTGTTATTTGTCAATAGTCAAGATACATCACAAACTAACTCTGATTATCGTTTGCTCAATCGCAACCCGACTTACCAAACAGGTAAGCAAGCCTACTTTAAAACGAACTATGCTGGTTATGAATTGCTCCTAGCCAACGATGTTGACAATTCTAACCCTATTGTTCAAGCTGAGCAGCTCAACCATTTCCACTATCTTATGAATTGGGGTGAGCTGGTTATGGGAGATAGCGATGCCAATTTTGACGGTGTCCGTATTGATGCAGTAGACAATGTTGATGCTGATCTTCTACAGATTGTCCGTGATTACTACAAGGCAAGATATGGTGTTGATAAGAGTGAGAAAAATGCTATTGATCATCTATCTATCTTAGAAGCCTGGTCTGGTAATGACAATGATTATGCTAAGGACCAAGATAACTTCTCACTGTCCATTGATAATGATCAGCGCAGTGCTATGTTATCTGCCTTTGCGGCTCTTCCTAATCAACGTAGCGGTCTCAGCAATTTGACAACTTGGGGTCTCAAGAATCGTTCGTCATCATCTGCCTCAGATCCTATTCCAAACTATGTTTTCATCCGTGCTCATGATTCAGAAGTGCAGACAAGAATTGCTAAAATCATTCGCGAGCGTCTCGGCAAAACCAATGCTGATGGTCTGACTAATATCACTTTAAATGATTTAGATAAAGCTTTTGAGATCTATAATGAAGATATGAAAGCAACCAATAAGCAGTATTATCCTAATAATCTGCCAATGGCCTATGCTTGGATGTTGCAAAATAAAGATACAGTAACTCGTGTCTACTATGGTGATATGTATACTGATGATGGTCAATATATGGCGACCAAGACACCATTCTATGATGCCATTGAAACACTATTGAAAGCCAGAATCAAATATGTTGCCGGCGGTCAAGCAGCTAGCTTTGTTAGAAATGGGAACGGAAATTCAACCAACAATGGTATCTTGACTTCTGTTCGCTATGGTAAGGGTGCCAACAGTGTGACGGATGCAGGAAATCAAGAGACTCGTACTTCAGGTATGGCTGTCTTGATTAACAATCTACCAAATTTCAAAGCCAATAGCAATGTGACTCTTAATATGGGGGCTGCCCATAAAAATCAGGCCTATCGTCCTTTACTGTTGTCAACTACAACAGGTATTGCAACCTATCTCAACGACAGTGATGTCAATCGTAGCCAATATAAATATACCGATAGTCAAGGACGTTTGACCTTCTTAGCATCTGAACTCACTGGTGTTTCAAATACTCAGGTGTCTGGTTATTTGGCTGTTTGGGTACCGGTTGGTGCTGCTGATAATCAAGATGTTCGCATCGCTCCAAGTCAAACAGTGAAGTCAGATAAGAATATCTATCAACAGTCAGACGCTCTTGACTCACAACTCATCTATGAAGGTTTCTCAAACTTCCAAGCATTTGCACAAACTCCTGAACAATATACCAATGTGGTAATTGCCAAGAATGCTGACTTATTCAAATCATGGGGGATTACCCAGTTTGAAATGGCTCCTCAATATGTCTCCTCTGAAGATGGTACCTTCCTTGACTCTGTCATCTTAAATGGTTATGCTTTTTCAGATCGTTACGATTTGGCTATGAGTAAAAACAATAAGTATGGTAGCAAAGAGGATCTGGCTAGCGCCATTAAGAGTCTGCATAGTGCTGGTATTAAAGTGCTGGCTGACTGGGTTCCAGACCAAATGTACAATCTGCCTGGTAAAGAAGTAGTAACAGCTACTCGTGTTGACCAATACGGTAATAATCGTTCTGGTGCAACGATTAACAAAATGCCATATGTAGTTAATACCCGCACTTATGGTGATTACCAAGAGCAGTATGGTGGCGCCTACTTAGAAGAGCTGCAGCGTCTTTATCCAAGCCTATTTACTACTAAACAAATTTCAACTGGTAAAACAATTGATCCGTCTGTTAAAATTAAAAACTGGTCTGCTAAATACTTTAACGGCACCAATATCCTTGGACGCGGTGCTTACTATGTTCTTCGCGATACAGCAAGCAAGACCTATTTAACTTTAAGTAGCGATAAGTTCTTCTTACCGATTAACTTGAACAACACATATGGTTCTACACAAAACACTACAGGCTTTGTTTCCAAAGCTGATGGTATTCACTATCTTGATGTAAATGGAAAAGAAATTACAAATAGTTTCAAGGATATCGATGGTAAGCTCTATTATTTCGATGCCAAGGGACGTATGGCAGTTGGAGAAACTAAGATCGGTGATGCTACTTATTTCTTCCTACCAAGTGGTCAAGCACTTAGAGATGGTGTTTGGTATGATGGTACTAAGGCTTACTATTATGACGAAAAGGGCTTGCGCTCAACCAGTAAAGGCTTGGTAGAATTTACTATCGCCGGCCAGTCCAAATGGCGCTATTTCAACGGTGATGGTTCTATCGTTATCGGACTAGTAACCATTGATGATCGTACTTTCTATTTCGATGCTTACGGCTTCCAAGTAAGAGGACAATCCGTGACTATTGATGGTCGTATATTGACTTTTGATGCTCGCGATGGTGCCTTGGTTCAAGATACACCAGAGAAACCTAAACCTAAGACAGGTTGGGAACAACTTGGTGAGAATAAGTGGGGCTATCGCTCAGAAGATGGAAGTCTCTTAACAGGTAGTCAGTTCATTGACGGTCACTATATTTTCTTCCAAAATGATGGTGTTCAAGTTAAAGGACGTGCTGTTAGAGATGATTCAGGAGTATTGCGCTTTTACGAGAGAGACAAAGGGTATAGGGTATCAAATGGTTGGTATCAAACAGTTGATAAAAACTGGGTTTATGTTAGATCTGGACAGGTTCTAACAGGCAGCCATATCATTGATGGTTATCACGTCTTCTTCCAAAACGATGGAAGTCAGGTCAAGGGACGTACAGTCAGAGATAATTCAGGAGTACTGCGTTTTTACGATAGAGATCGTGGCCGTTTGAGCTCAAATGGCTGGTATTCAACATTTGATAATTACTGGATTTACGTCGATAAATATAGTCGAGTATTGACAGGCCTTCACAGAATTAATCGTCAAACTGTCTACTTTGACAATGATGGTATCCAAGTAAAAGGTAGAGCAGTGAGAGATGCTGCTGGCTATCTCCGCTATTTTGAAGCTAGATCTGGTAGCATGGTTACCAACCGTTGGCAAGATATTGGCGATGGTCGTTGGTATTATTTCAACGCTAATGGTATTGGAGACTATAGATGGTAATCTCTCTTATATAATATAATGAGTGTGAGATCATTAGTTCATTAAAAAACAATCAGCTCGATTACTTTTAAAGCTAGAATTTTTCTAATGTTTAAAGGTGAAACGGGTTGATTTTTTATTTATGATGAAGCAGATTAGGTGTTTTGTAATCATTTTGTAAAGATAAATGGGCTAAATAAATCTGAAAAAACTTGGGATACTAATTTTAAAATTGAAAATTCTAAAATAAAATGTAAATAACTAGTAATTTTTTTGAAAAAATGATAATATGATTTGGAAGATGAAATAATTTGCTAGGACATATTATTTTATCATCGAAATTTAATTTTTTTTGGGAGAATGATTTTCATGGAAAGAAAATTACATTACAAATTGCACAAAGTTAAAAAGCAGTGGGTCACTATTGCTGTTGCTTCAGCTGGTTTGGCTAGTGTTGTTGGCGCTGGCGCTCTAACTCAAAGCGTCTCTGCCGATGAGCAGACCAAGGAAGTTTCTGCCACATCTGGGGATTCCAATGCAGTCGAAGAAGTAGCGGCTGATGCTGGTACAACGGATGCGGTAGCAACATCTGAACCAACAACAAGGGTAGAAAGTTCTGAGACAACTTCAACGACCGACACTAATCAATCTGTAGCTCAAGCTACTTCGCAAACGTCAGACGTGGCTACCACAGCAACATCTGAAGACAGTGCTCCTAGCACAGAAGTTGCTGCAAATTTAACAGATAAAGAAAAAGCAGCAGCCCTCTCGCTTGATAACATCAAATTAATTGATGGCAATTACTACTATGTTCAAGCGGACGGTTCTTACAAGAAAAACTTTGCTATTACTGTTGATGGGCAAATGCTCTATTTTGATGCGGAAACAGGAGCTCTTTCTAGTACATCAACGTATTCATTTAGTCAAGGTTTAACACCCATTGTATCTGATTTTACAGTCAACAATAAGGCTTATGATTCATCAGTCAAAAGCTTTGAATTGATTGATGGCTATTTGACAGCAGATAGCTGGTATCGTCCTGCTAAAATTCTTAAGAATGGTGAAACTTGGGTTGATTCTACTGAGTCTGATCTTCGTCCAGTCTTGATGAGCTGGTGGCCCAATAAAGATACCCAAGTAGCTTACTTGAATTACATGTCTAAAGTCTTGGGTGGTAAGGATGATGAGTTCACAACTAAAACATCACAGCTGGCTCTCAATACTGCAGCTCAACTGATTCAACAAAGTATTGAACGTCGCATTGCAGCCAAGAACAGCACAGCATGGTTGCGTGAAGCAGTAGAAGCTTTTGTAGTCACTCAAGATCGTTGGAATACTACATCTGAAACCTTCAATAAAAATGACCATCTCCAAGGCGGTGCCCTGCTTTATACTAATAATAAGCTGACTGAATGGGCTAACTCAAAATACCGTCTGCTCAACCGCACACCAACTTATCAAACAGGTGAAACGAAATATTACTTGGCGGATAAAACTGGGGGTTACGAGTTCTTATTAGCTAATGATATTGATAATTCAAATCCAATTGTTCAAGCCGAAATGATTAATCAGATCCATTACTTGATGAACTGGGGATCTATTGTTATGGGCGATGATCAAGCTAACTTTGACGGTATACGTGTCGATGCTGTTGATAACGTAAATGCCGATACTCTTCAACTTTATACAAACTACTTTAACTCCGTTTATGGTGTTAATAAGTCTGAAGCTAAAGCGCTAGCTCACATTTCCATCTTAGAAGCTTGGAGTTATAATGATAATTACTATAACCAAGATACCAAGGGTGCAGCTCTGGCTATGGATAATGGTTTGCGTTTATCGATTCTCTATGCCTTGACACGCGGATACAATGAACGTTCGGGGTTAGAGCCATTGATTAAATCTGATATTGGCTTGACGGATCGTACAACTAATGAAGCTTACGGTGACACTCAAGCTTCTTATGTCTTTGTTCGTGCGCATGACTCTGAAGTACAGACCGTCATTGCTAAGATTATCCAAGAAAAGATTGATCCAACAACTGATGGATTTACATTCACTTTAGATCAGCTGGCTCAAGCCTTCAAGATTTATAATGAAGACATGAACAGTGTAGACAAGGTTTACACTCACTATAATATTCCAGCAGCCTATGCCTTGATGTTATCTAACATGGAGTCTGTAACTCGGGTTTATTATGGAGATTTGTATACCGATGATGGTCAGTATATGGAAACCAAGTCTCCATATTACGATGCTATTGATACCTTGCTCCGTGCTCGTATCCGTTATGCAACAGGTGGTCAGTCCATGAAATTGGATTACTTTAAACCAGCTGATAGCATGTCTGTAAACAATTCTGAAGCTGTTTTAAATAAAACCGGTGTTCTGGTATCAGTGCGTTACGGCCAAGATGTTATGTCTGCAGATGATACCACTGGTGGTGATCTAGCTAAGACCTCTGGTATGGTAACAATCATGACCAATAACCCAACGCTCGAATTGGCAGCAGACCAAGTGCTTAAGGTTAATGTCGGTAAGATTCATGCTGGTCAAAGCTATCGTCCTTTGCTTTTAACAACAGAATCAGGTCTACAAAAATACCTCAACGATTCAGATACAAACTTGGTTAAGGTTGCTGATGAAGCGGGTTACATCTATTTCACAGCAGATGAAATCAAGGGCTACAAACAAGTTGAAGTTAATGGTTACTTGGCCGTTTGGGTACCAGTAGGTGCAAAAGAAGACCAGGATATCCGTGTTGCTGCTTCAACAACAGCATACGGCGAAGATGATCAAACCTTCCAAGCGACTCAAGCACTTGATTCACAGTTAATCTACGAAGGATTCTCAAACTTCCAAGACTTTATCGTTAAGGATGCTGACTACACCAACAAGAAGATTGCCGCAAATACGGATCTCTTCAAGGCTTGGGGAGTAACCTCATTTGAAATGGCGCCACAATATGTGTCTGCAAATGATGGAACCTTCCTAGATTCTATTATCGAAAATGGTTATGCCTTTAGTGATCGCTATGACCTTGCGATGAGCAAGAATAATAAATATGGTTCTAAAGAAGACTTGGCTAATGCCCTCAAAGCTCTTCATGCTGCTGGTATTCAAGCCATTGCTGACTGGGTTCCTGACCAAATTTATCAACTGCCAGGTAAAGAGGTTGTAACAGCTTCACGTGTTGATAACTACGGTAATGTTAAACCTGACCAAGATTTTGTACAGAAGCTTTACGTCGCTAACACCAAGAGTAGCGGTAAAGACTACCAAGCTAAATATGGTGGTGAATTCCTTGAAGAACTGCAAAAGCAATACCCAGAAATGTTTGATGTTAAAATGATTTCAACTGGTAAAACAGTTGATACAAGCGTTAAACTCAAAGCATGGGAAGCAAAATACTTCAATGGTACCAATGTTTTGGGTCGCGGTACGGACTATGTTCTCAGTGACCAAGCTGCCGGTAAATACTTCACTGTTAATGAAAATGGTGATTTTCTACCAGCTGCTCTGACTGGTGACCAAGCTGCTCAAACCGGTTTCTACTACGATGGTACTGGCATGACCTATTACTCAACAGCAGGTAATAAGGCTAAATTATCCTTTGTAACTGAAGGTGGTCATAAGTATTACTTCGATAGACATGGTTATATGGTGACAGGTCGTGCAGTTATCAACAATCAATTCTATTATATGTTGCCAAATGGTATTGTTTTGCAAGATGCCATCCTGCAAGATGAAAAGGGTAATTCTTATTACTATGGTAAGACTGGTATGATGTACAAGGGTGACAAATGGTTCGCGATGACAGATGCAGATGGTAAGACACGTTACCGTTACTTCGATAAATACGGTGTCATGGCTATCGGTCTCGTAACTGTTCATGGTAATGTTCAATATTACGATGAAAACGGTTATCAAGTTAAGGGTGAATTTGTAACAGATGCTGATGGTAAGACACGTTACTTTGATAAAGATAATGGTAATCTTGTAACCAGTCAATTCCTCCATCAAAATAACAACTGGTACTATGTTGATGCAGATGGTATTCTTGCTAAAGGACAAACCGTTGTTGGTGAACAGACTCTTTATTTTGATACCAAGACAGGTGCTCAAGTCAAGGGTGACTTCGTAACCGATCAAGATGGTAATATTTCTTACTACGATGCGCAATCGGGTGATTTGAAGGTTGATACTTTCTTTACAACTGGTCATAATACATGGTTCTATGCTGATGCTAAAGGTCATCTGGTTAAAGGCAGCCAACGTATTAAGGGGCAAGACCTTTACTTTGATACTAAAACAGGTAAACAAGTTAAGGGTGGCTTTGTCAGCAATCAAAAGGGTATCCGCTACTATGATGCCGATACTGGAGCGCTGGCAACAAATACCTTCCTCGAAACAGCTGCTGGTTCAAACGAGTGGTATTATATGGGAGCCGACGGTTATGCTGTTAAAGGTCAACAAACTATTAAAACTCAACACTATTACTTTGATTCAGTAACTGGTAAACAAGCCAAAGGTATGATGATTATGGACCGTGATGGTCATAAATACTTCTATGATGGCAGAACTGGTGTGCGTGTAACCAATCAATTTGTAGAAGTAGCAGGTAAGTGGTACTACTTTGGAGCTGATGGTGCAGCCGTAACAGGCTTCCAAACAATCAAAGGTCAACGACTTTACTTTGATACAGATGGCACGCAAGTCAAAGGGGAAACAATCATGATTAACGGCCGAAGTTATGCATTTGATGCTGATTCAGGTGAATTGATTGTTAATCTATAATTAAAATAATGAAACGAGATTGGGGTGAAAATCCACCTCGTTTTTATGGCTCTTTGTCAACTGTAGTGGGTTGACTTATAGCTAACATCTGGAGAGAACAAAACTTGTTCTCTCTTTTTTGATGTTCAAAGCGAGGAAAATTCGTTTCTTGAAGTTTTCAAATTTTCTAAAACCAAAAGCGTTTCGCTTAATGACTTTAATCAGGTTATTGGTAGTTTCCAGTTTAGCGTTAGAAAAGCTAAGTTTTAGAGCGTTGACAATCTTCTCTTTGTCTTTCAGAAATGTCGAAAAAACAGTCTTAAAGATGGGATGGACGTGTTTGATGGTATCGGAAATGAGCTCAAAGAAATATTCTCCTTTCTTTTCCTGGAAATGAAAGAGGAGGAGTTGGTAGAGTTCATAGTGACTTCTGAGGTCGTCAGAGAAGCTCAAAAGCCGTTGGACAATCTCTTGCTTGGTCACATGCATGCGAAAAGTTGGACGATAAAACCGTTTATCGCTAAGTATCCGCCTATCTTGTTGGATAAGTTTCCAGTAATGTTTCAAGGCCCTGTATTCTATGGATTTACGCTCAAATGGGTTCATGATTCGGATACGGAAACGATTCATGGCACGTGACAAATTTTGGATGATGTAAAATCTATCTAAGACAATCTTGGTGTTTGGAAATAGTTTTTTAGCTAGGCTATAATGGGGGCTAAACATATCCATGGTGATGACTTTAACACGGCTCCGCACCTTATGAGGATAGCACATGAAGTGATTTCTGATGACAGTTTGAGTACGTCTATCAAGGATAGTGACAATTTTTTAGATTGATAATCCTGGGCAATAAAACTCATTTTTCCCTTTTTGAAGGCATACTCGTCCCAGCTCATGACTTCTGGCAAATAGGTCCAATCGGTTTTGCTTTCAAAACGCTCTAACTGTCGATAGACGGTTGAGAGCGATACAGACAAGTCTTCTGCGATTTTTGTCATTGCCTTACGCCCCATGAGTTTTTCAGTGATTTTGTGGTTAATGATGTTTGGAATCTGATGATTTTCTCTGACTAAAGAGGTCTTAGCAACTTGTATTTTCCCACAGGTTTTGCATCTGAAGCGACGTTTTTTAAGGCGGATAAGGACCTTGAATCCGCCCATTTCCAGGTAGGGGATTTTGTAGGGCTTTTGAAAGTCATAGTTTTCCCTTTTTTCTTGGCAAGCTGGGCAATTTGGAGCATCATAATCTAACTTGGCTTGATATTCTCTGTGGGTGAAACATTTGATAAATTCTGTTTCAAAAGTGATATTAGGGTCTTTAATGTCGAGTGATTCTTTGATATAATCGTTTTGTTCCATATGATTCTTTCTAATGAGTTGTTTTAGCGCTTTTCATGATAAGTCATATAGGACTTTTTTGTTACTCAAAAAGGTCCTATAATTTACAAAGTGGATTCTACCCACTACAGAAATTATAGAGCCTAAAGAAGGCGGCTGATTCTCAGATGAGGGTCAGCTTTTTATTTTTACAGGATTTTAATCTCAAGCTCAGTTGAATACCTTGACGACTAGGTTTTATTCCGATAAAATACAAGATAAAATTAAGGTAGATTGGAGCATTTTATGGAAATCAAAAGTAATGTGGCCGCAGCTCAAAGGCATGCCAGTCAGTTTTCATCCAAGGGAGGTACACTAGGTGGTCTGGGCGAGGTAGCCAAAGACGACTCTACCACTGTGGCTGGCAATGCCAAGCGCATGAGGTGTTGGAGACGGTTAAATCAGCCCGAGAAACAATCTCTGAACTGCTGAGCCGTGCATCAACGAATATTCATAGTGTAGCCAGTGAATTTGAATCTGTTGATGCCCATCAGGCTCAGGCCATTCGCACCAAAAAGCTGTGAGGTGAGCCGTGATGTTTCAGCTTTTTAGAAAATTATCGAGGCGCTCAAGTCCCAGTGTTAATGGAACCCATCGGACGTTTAAGAATGCTCCGCTGTCTCCAAACACCCCGTACGTATCGCCTGATCAGTTTTCAGCGATAGGGGCTCCGAAAACAGGCTTTGTCCAGCAGTCTGTTCAGCCTGCCAATCCTGCTGGTTTTCAGCCTATGCCACCGACATATTCCACTGTAACGTCTGCCCAGCCAGTACCTGCCCCAGTAGGTTCCCTGCCCGTTCAGCCTGTAAATCTAGCTGGTTCCCCAGCGACGTCTGCTGTTTCGTCAGTGCCTGTTCAAGCAGGCTCCAACTTGGATGTGACATCGCAGTCTGGACAACCATTGAGAACGGCTGAACCTGCCATTGAATCAGTTGTGCCAACAGCTTCCTCACAGTCAAGACCAGATTTGGCTCAGAGCGCTCAGCCAGTCTCTCTGGGGCAGTCGCCTGTTCCTAAGCAGGAGACAAAACCGTCTCAGTCGAAGCAAGAGCAATATGTGCCCAAACAGACGATTGCTGACAAGCCAGTTAAATCAAAACAGGGCATTAAAAAATCTGTTCCTAACACCAATCCAGATTGGCAGAAGGGGATCAGCCGAACCTTAATTTTAGAGAATGGGCGCCCAATTGATAGCAGCGGTGTTCGGCCGACTCCTCCAAGCAAGGAAGACTTGGAAGAGTTAGAACGGCGCCGAGCCAAAATCAAAAAGGAGGCGGCAGCCGAAGCCAAACGTCGGGAAAAACGCAAGCTCATAAAGGCTAAGGAAGCCGAGCAAGATAAGCTTTGGCAGCAGGAACAGGACTTGTATGATGAGGAATATGAGCTCTAGTCTAAAGGTCGACGGTTAGAAGAACACGAGCAGATGGCCGGTGATGTCTTTAGTCAGCTGGGCGGTGTCTTAGAAGGTTTGGCCTACGCTTATCGATTTTCCGGCAAGATCGAAAGAAACTATCATCTGGTCTTCCAAGAGCGTGGCAGAGCCGATGATTTACTGGAAGAAGCCAAAGAGGCTGTACAGGCTCGAAAAAGACAGGTCATTGAGGAGCAGGGAGTGATTTATACCCAGCGCCAGAAACTGACAGCTGAGATAGAGGATTTAGAAGAGGAGATTAGGAAAATTCCATGAGTATTGATATGTATTTGGAGAAATCGCAAGCGCAGGCAGCCAGTGCTAAGGCCATGGCCCAGCAAGAGATTCAAGCCTATGAAGAGTTGGAGGCTGCTTTAGAAGACTTTGAGAACAGCCAGGCTGATTTAAAGGGGAAGGCCTATGATTCGGCACGGCGGTATTCGGCGTCCGTCCTGCGCCCACTGGTTATGATTGGAAAACAATTGTCGCAAACGGTTTCTGAGGCTGTCCAGCGCTTTCCCGAAGCTTATATGGAGCAGGTAGCTCAGGAGAGTTTGAAGGAATCGGAACTAGAGATGTCTATCGCCGAGCTGGATTTGCGGATTTCCAATGCTCGGGATGCGGTTGACGCCATGAATCTGGATCGCCATGATGCCAATGAAGGGGCCCGGCTGAACAGCTATCACAGGATGATTGATGCTGCAGAAAGCAGCCGGCGGGTTTTGGAAGACAAGTTGGAGAAACTGCGTGTCTTTAATGCGACGTCTCCGCAGATATTTTCCGAAATTGATGCCTTAAAAGCTGCTTTAGACAGAGGCTTTGCCCTAGCAGAGCAGAGTTGGGACAGCCAGACGGGAACCTTCAAGTCTGTAGGCACTCAGTGGCTTTCTGAGCTGAAAGTCGAAGTTCAGAAAGTCGCCAAAGAGCTGACCTTGTCTAAAGAAGAAAGAGAAGCTTTTAAAAACATGATGGAAACTCAGTATGGTTTTAGTGCTGAGGAAGCTGATATTATGCTGGATGTTTATGTTGGCTTGGTCAAGGAATATGACGGTGATAAAGACAAGGCTAACCAGCAGTTCTTCGTCTATATGGGTTCATTTGTTTATGGTGATAGCTATATTGGAGGTTATGCATGGTCATATATTGGAGGGTTGATCAAGCCTGATGAGGTTGAGAAGAAGCTAAAAGATTTAGGCATTAGCCCTAAAAAGATTGAGACCCTTAAAACTGCGATTTTGAACCAATCGGCAGTGGCAGGATTAAATGGGACAACAGAAGCGGAACAGATGAAAGAATTAAGAAAAGCGTTTCCCAAAGCCAGTGATGATCGGTTAAAAACTATTTTGAAGCAATATGGGGGTAAAACGGACTTTGCCCATACCAGTGCAACTGTTTCTGCTATAAGAAAAATCTATTCTTTGATGGTACACAAAATAAATATGCGGGATACTATGGCGATTTAACGATTCCAGGGGATATTTCGATGAACAATGGGGATTATCATGCGGATCTAGATGCGGTGAACCTCTACAATCAATTAAAAGGAGGCAAGAATCTTGTCACCTCTATGAATACCTATTTTGATAAAGTAGAATCTGACGATAGTTATCGGGCCGAACAGTTTGTGACCAATATTGGCGATGGTGATTATGACAAAGGTATGAAAATTCTTGAGTCAGAGTATGAAGTCTATACCTTTCAGGCGGGGGAAAATCCCTTGTACAAAGACTTTATTGACAGTCTTAAAGAAAAGTGTGATGACCTGAAAGCGGATGGTAAGTGATATGAAACGACGCTATAAAGTACTATTAGTTACTCGTGGTGCTAGTTAATTTCAAAATATCTCAAATTATAAGCCAGTATGATTTGTTCGATTCTCAATTG
>NZ_JBHSAC010000002.1:0-5333 GCF_042649885.1 Streptococcus dentapri
AGTAGCTCAGCTTGGTAGAGTACTTGGTTTGGGACCAAGGGGTCGCAGGTTCGAATCCTGTCTTCCCGATACATGGCGGTGTAGCTCAGCCGGCTAGAGCGTCCGGTTCATACCCGGGAGGTCGGGGGTTCGATCCCCTCCGCCGCTATTAATTTAATATGGATCAATTTGGACCTTTAGCTCAGCTGGTTAGAGCACTCGGCTCATAACCGAGCGGTCGTAGGTTCGAGTCCTACAAGGTCCATACTCTTTATTTATAGCTGGAGGATTACCCAAGTCTGGCTGAAGGGAACGGTCTTGAAAACCGTCAGGCGTGTAATAGCGTGCGTGGGTTCGAATCCCACATCCTCCTTTAGAGTTATCGCGGGATGGAGCAGCTAGGTAGCTCGTCGGGCTCATAACCCGAAGGTCGTAGGTTCAAATCCTGCTCCCGCAATACCTAATAAAAAGGTAGAAGGCTCGGTAGCTCAGTTGGTAGAGCAATGGATTGAAGCTCCATGTGTCGGCGGTTCGATTCCGTCTCGCGCCATTATACTTTCAGCGGGTGTAGTTTAGTGGTAAAACTACAGCCTTCCAAGCTGTTGTCGCGAGTTCGATTCTCGTCACCCGCTTTATAATGAAAATTATAACCCAAACAGAGTTTGGGGCGCATAGCTCAGCTGGTTAGAGCGCACGCCTGATAAGCGTGAGGTCGGTGGTTCGAGTCCACTTGTGCCCATTTAGTAAGATATGGTCCGTTGGTCAAGGGGTTAAGACACCGCCTTTTCACGGCGGTAACACGGGTTCGAATCCCGTACGGACTATACTGGAGGATTACCCAAGTCTGGCTGAAGGGAACGGTCTTGAAAACCGTCAGGCGTGTAATAGCGTGCGTGGGTTCGAATCCCACATCCTCCTTTAGAGTTATCGCGGGATGGAGCAGCTAGGTAGCTCGTCGGGCTCATAACCCGAAGGTCGTAGGTTCAAATCCTGCTCCCGCAATACCTAATAAAAAGGTAGAAGGCTCGGTAGCTCAGTTGGTAGAGCAATGGATTGAAGCTCCATGTGTCGGCGGTTCGATTCCGTCTCGCGCCATTATATTCTTATATCGGAAGGGTAGCGAAGAGGCTAAACGCGGCGGACTGTAAATCCGCTCCTTCGGGTTCGGGGGTTCGAATCCCTCCCCTTCCATCTTTACGGGCATAGTTTAAAGGTAGAACTAAGGTCTCCAAAACCTTCAGTGTGGGTTCAATTCCTACTGCCCGTGTTATATGGCGAATGTGGTGAAGTGGTTAACACACCAGATTGTGGCTCTGGCATTCGTGGGTTCGATTCCCATCATTCGCCTATTTTGGGGTATAGCCAAGCGGTAAGGCAAGGGACTTTGACTCCCTCATGCGTTGGTTCGAATCCAGCTACCCCAGTTTTCTATATTAGCCGGCGTGGCGGAATTGGCAGACGCGCTGGACTCAAAATCCAGTGTCCTCACGGACGTGCCGGTTCGACCCCGGCCGCCGGTATAGATAGATCTTGCTCAGTAGAAACCTTATTCTATTGGGCTTTTTCAATACTTTTTTATTCTGCCTTCTGTCCTAATTTTTCTTTCAATTGACTTCTTGTCTGATTTCTCTGCGTGTTTGAATATTTTAATTACTTTTTTGTCATTGGGTGAATTTTAGTGGGTGAGTTAATAACTCCGACTTGAATGGTTGTTTTATCACTTAGGCAGGGAGTTTCGACTTTTTGTCTCATCAATATTTTTGGATTATGATCAAAATGAAAACTTCAAGGGCTTTTTCGTCTGCCGATATTGTAGAAGTGAAAGTCTAGCTTGAGAGCAGAGTTTGGGATTTTCACTTGTCATTTGATACTATCTTGCCAATTAATTTCTATCAGGAATTATCGAACCGTCTTGTTTCTAACTTTGAAAAGGCCGATATTAAGGCTATTTTTAACATTGAGGTGGGAAATCCTGACTTTTCTGACGAGCTTTTGTAGCCTTATTATCGGGAAGCTTTCGAGCATCCTTCTTGCAGCGGCGCAAGTTTAAGAGTTTCTTTGCCCATTTCATTTAAAGATCTCTTAGGATGGGGGATAAGGTACTTATTGTTGCACCGCAGTTTGTCAATAATAATCATTTTCGCCAAAATCATCTGTCTAAACTTGAACAACAATTCGAGCACTTAGGCTTTGGACAGCTGAATTTTGATATTGTTTCTAATCAAGCAATGACACAGGACCTCAAAACTCATTTTGAGGCTTCCCGTGAGCAGCAGCTTCAAAAGATCAGCTAAGAGAAGCCTTTGAAAGCGTCTATGCCGCCTGTTGAAGAAGCTCCTAAACCTGTTTATGATTTTAAAGAACGTATCAAAGAGCGGCAAAAGATCTTTGGAAAAGTGGCTATTACGCCCATGGCTGAAATTGAAACAGAAGAAAATCGCATTCATTTGAAGGGATGTTCTTTGATGCGGTCTTATCAAATGGGATTGATACCGCTGTTGAAGTGGCTAAATATTATGTTTTATTGAGATTATGCCGCTCTTGCCGATAAGACTTTGGAAGAATTAGAAATCGGAGCCAGCGGCCGAGTTGATGCCGAAAGTGAGCTCAAAGAAGATTCGCTTGATTTTGCCCTTTGAAAATCAGCCAAAGCAGGGGAAATTTCCTGGGATAGTCCCTTGGAGCAAGGGCCATCCTGGCTGGCATATTGAATATTTTGTCATGGCAACTGAGATTTTAAAGAGCACTATTGAAGTTCACGGCGGCGGCGCTGACCTTGAATTTCCGCACCCCACCAATGAAATTGCTCAGCCGGAAGCAAAAACAGGACAGTCTTTTGCTAATTACTGGATGCATAATGGTTTTGTCAATGTGAATGAGGAAAAATGTCTAAATCCCTTGGCAACTTTGTGACCGTTCATGATCTTCTAAAGACTGTAAACGGCCAGGTTTTGCGTTTCTTTTTGGCAACGCAGCATTACCGCAAGCCGATCAATTTTACTGATAAAGCTGTTCATGATGCAGAAGTCAATCTTAAATATCTGAGAAACACCTACACCCTATCTGTTGGAAAAGAGGCTGATACTGACCAATTAGTTCAGTTTGTTACTGACTTTGAAGCAGCTATGGACGATGATTTCAATACCGCCAACGGTATTACGGTTATTTTTGAAATGTCCAAATGGATTAATTCCGGAAACTATACAGAAACAGTCAGGAAAGCATTTGCTGAGATGTTAGCGGTTTTTGGCATAGTCTTTGAGGAAGAAGGACTTGACAGTGATATTGAAGCCTTGATTGAAGAACGTCAGGCAGCGCGTGATTTTGCTAAAGCAGATGCCATCCGTGATCAATTAGCTGCCCAAGGCATCAAGCTCCTTGACACTAAAGATGGTGTGAGGTGGACACGTGACTAAGGCCGTTGATATTAATCTAATTAATGGGATTGCCCTTGCCTTTGAAGGCGACGCTATTTATTCCACTTACATTCGCAAACATCTCATTTTTCAAGGCTAACCAAGCCCAATCACCTGCACCGCAAAGCTACATATTATGTATCCGCTAAGGCGCAGGCAATGTTGATTAGTAAAATGTTAGAAGCGCAGCTATTGACCGAAAAAGAAGAAGACATCTATCGTCGCGGCCGCAACGCTAACAGCCATACCAAGGCTAAAAAAATACTGATGTCATCACTTACAAGATGTCAACGGGCTTTGAGGCAGTGATAGGCTATCTTCACATGACTGAGCAAATTGAGCGGTTAGAAGAGTTGATTGGTGTATTGAGGTAGTTGAGAGTGAGGCTGGGACAAAAGTCCAACCCTAAATATAAAAAGCGAACAAAATTAGTTTTCTGACACTCGGAATTCTGTCTTATTCGCTTTTTATATCTAATTTATCAATTTGAAGAGTGGGTGATAAAGAATTTCAAAAATCAAAATTTTTTTATCCCAGTCTCACTTGACTATAACCTTACGTCATGCTTTATACTTATACTTAACAAAAATCAGAAATAGCGATATTATAGTTTTATGACAAAAGAACTGACGTCCTCCCAAATCGAGGCATTAAAACAGGCCCTTAAAGATAAAAATAATGCTCCGCATCATAGAAAAATACAGGCACTCATTCTTTATTCTGAATGCCATAATTTAACATCCGTAGCTAAATCAGTAGGTTTTGTCCATCAGACAGTCCGAAACTTATTGAATCGCTATCTAAGTGGTGGCTTAGAAGCCCTCTTAAAGGAAAATCGTGGTGGTCGCCGCCGCTCCTATATGACGCATGAGGAGGAAGAAGATTTCCTTAAAGAGCAACTCTCTTCTTCTTTGAATGGAGAATTTGTTACCGTTAACTCCCTCTTTAAAGCCTATCAAGAGAGAGTTGGGCACAAGACAACCCGAGAAGGTTTCTATGCTCTCCTGAAACGTCATGGTTGGCGTAAAGTTAGTCCACGTCCCCAACATCCGAAAAAAGCAGACGCTGAAACCATTTTAGCGTCTAAAAATAAAATCTTTATTCGAGGAGAGAAAAGTAAGCGCTTTAATAATGAGAAAGAATATCAAAAAATCCGCCTTATGTACCAAGATGAGGCGGGTTTTGGGCGTATCAGTAAACTTGGTTCGTGTTGGTCTCCTAAAGGTTATCGTCCTCACGTAGCAAGTCACCACATTCGTGAATACCGATATTGTTATGGAGTTGTGGATGCCCATACAGGCGACTCATTTTTCATCATAGCAGGCGGATGTAATAGTGATTGGATGAATGAATTTTTACGCCAGCTATCAGCAGCTTATCCAGAAGATTATATTATATTATTTTAGTCATGGATAATGCCATCTGGCATAAATCTCAGACCTTAAATATCCCTAAGAATATTGAATTTACCTTCATTCCACCCTATACACCTGAAATGAATCCTATTGAGCAAGTCTGGGCCGAGATTCGTAAACTTGGTTTCAAGAATAAAGTATTTAGGACTTTAAATGAGGTAATTGATAAACTTGAAGAGGTTATTCAAACCTTAACTGCTTATCAACTCAAATCAATTGTAGATAGAGAGTGGACTTCCGCTATTTTTGATTTTAAATAAGTATTAATTTTGAACCAAGTACATTAGAAAAATTCAAATATTTAAAGAATCAATCAATTTGTCTCTTTGGTCAAGCAATGTTATCCAGAATTCAATTTGGGGACTGTATGATAAGGGTCATACCATTAGCTATGCTTAGAATCCAAAAAAATGACAGAAGCAGAAGCTAAACGATATACTAATATATTTACTTTACTCGTGGTGCTAGTTAATTTCAAAATATCTCAAATTATAAGCCAGTATGATTTGTTCGATTCTCAATT
>NZ_JBHSAC010000003.1:0-3578 GCF_042649885.1 Streptococcus dentapri
ACAGAGCTAGACGTTGTGGTCCAGCATATCGAGCAGGTAGCCAAAGACAGACAGATCACCCAGCTGGCCCAACCTTGGCTGCCGCCGCTGAAAAGCCAAATCTTTCTCCAAGACCTACGACCAGACAGCTTTCAAGACCTCTGGCAAAAAGAAAGCAGCCTAGAAGCTATCGTCGGTCTGGTCGATATTCCGAGTGAACAAAGGCAAACGGTCGGAACTTATGCGTTAACTGATGATGGGAATTTAGCCATTTTTGGCGGTCCGTCGATGGGAAAATCAAGTCTTTTACAAACCATCGTTATGGACTTGTCCAGACAACATACACCTGAGCAGATTCACTTTTACATTTTTGACTTTGGAACGAGCGCCCTTTACCCCTTAAAAAACTTGCCTCATACAGCTGATTTTATCACTTCAGATCAGGAAGAAAAGTTGACAAAGTTTATGGATCTCATGAAGCGGGAAATCCAGTCACGCAAACGGCTTTTTAACCGACATCATGTCAACTCTAAAGCGATGTACCAAACTGTAACAGATGAAGTCCTGCCTCAAATTATTGTCGTTGTGGACAATTATGAGGGTTATAAAGACATTCCAACCGAGCAGCTGCGAAACAAGTTTGATATCTTTATCCAAACATTGGCAAGAGATGGTAATAGTCTTGGAATAACCATTATTGTCAGCGGCGGCCGTTTGGCAGCTATTCGTCCAGTCTTACTGGCCAATTTCAAGACTCGCCTGAGCTTAAAATTAACAGATGAATCAGAGATCAAAACGATTATGGGGCATTACACCATATCTACGGAAAGTATTGCAGGTAGAGGACTGATAACGATAGAAGAAGTCGAGGTCTTCCAAGCAGCCCTTTCTAATCGAGGAGCAACTCCAGTCCAACGCCTTCAAGCGTTACGTCAAGAAATTAGCCAAATGGATCACCTCTGGCAAGGCAACAGACCTGCAAAAATTCCAATCGTTCCAGAAGAAATATCACTGGCACAATTTATGGACCGAGCTGATACGAAAAATGCCATGGCTAAGCCAGCCTTACCGCTTGGTTTGGACATGACAACAGTCGAAACGATTGCTCTTGATTTTTCCACCTTCAGGGACCTCGTCGTCTTTTCAAATAATTCAGAACAGGTCCGTCTGATGGTCGATCGCCTGATAGCGACTGTGAGCCAGTCAAGCTGGAGCATCACAGTCCTCCTGCTAGATGTTAACGGGGATTATCAGACTTACGCGTCAAAGGTATCGCACTATGTCAGTGATCCGACTCTCCTGAGTGATATGACGGATTTTATGGTTTCAGAAATTAACAATCGAGAAGCAAATGGCTGGGACCGCTATTGTATCGCCTTTATTCCTGATTTAGAAAGCTATGAGAGAGTGTCAGGATTAACGCAAGCCGAGTTGGCGACGCTCATGACGAGAGGGTTCAGAGTTGGCTTCTTCCTCATAGTAGGGACAATCTACTCTTATCTTGTGAGCATTAATCCCGTGCCAAAGTATCTTAAAGAAAATGGGCAGTATTACTTTATCGGCATGAAGCTAAGTGATCAGAACTTCTTAGATAAGGCTTACAATGCTAAGGAAAGGCAACCGGCTATGGATGAGGCTTATATCCATAATCGTAAAACCTATTACAAATTGAAATTAAGTCATAACAGCACAGAAGCAACATTCTAAGCTCAAGATAAGGAGGCTTTTATGAAACGATCCACCAAGATCACCTTGGTTAGCCTAACAACAGTAGCCATTTTAGCAGGAATAGTAGGCAATCTGATAGCAGTCAGAGTTATTAGCAGTCGTTATCAGGCCTTTGGCAGAGCCAAACTAGCCCAAGATATAAAGGAAAATGAAAAAAAGCAGCGAGAAGAAGAGAGGGAAACCAAGGAGAAGCAGCTGGCCTACCTCAAAGAGCACCAGCAAGAGATTGTGGATTTTGTGAAATCGCAGAGCCCTAAGGTCGAGTCAGTGCAGATTGATTGGGATGAAACTCAGTGGGATAAATCAGGGGTTGTCGTTGCTGAACCTTTTATTACTGTTTACGGCGGTATCAATGACCTTGAAGATTCTAGTTGGAGCGTAGACATCTGGATAGATAAAGATGGTAATGTTGATATGGATAGTATGTCACAAGGCAATCAACTAGAAATAGGAGGAGATCCGATTTGACAAACTGGAATTTAGATAATTTTGATAACATTTATGCTTCATTAGCTGAGTCTGCTTACACTGGACGTCCTGATACTTTTGCCTATGAGAAACTAACTCCAAGAAAACGAGCGCGGTTAGATTCAGGAAAGTCAGTCAAGTTCGATTTCTCTAAAGATGCCAAAGACAATAAAGGCCAACTCACCCAAGGTGCTTCGGGCGACGGTTATCCCGATAAGAGTGATCCCAATGCCAGTAAAACAGAGCTCTACCTCCAGCCTGATGAAACGCTTCATACGACAAAAGACGGCCATCAAAAAGGCCTTCTGACCGATGAAAAGGAAGGCTTCAATGCCTATTATGTCACGGATACGCAGAAGGTAGACGGCTCGACCAAGAATACCTACTTCGTCGTCCGCGGCAGTGACGGTATGGGGATGGATACCCTCAATGACTGGATCGGTAATGATGCCAAGTTTGCGGTGAGCGGTGAGTATGTCCCCCAAGCCAAGCTAGCTAACAAGGCCATGAAGGAAAAGATAGCGGAGCTGGATGAGAAAGCACCGGACGCCAAGATGAATGTGACGGGTCACTCACTGGGAACCATCGTCTCCGCTCAGGCAGTCGCCAATCTTAGCTATGATGAGTTCGTGTAGGAGGCTCTTATGAAAAAGTCAACAAAGATAACTTTGGTTAGCCTAACAACAGTAGCCATTTTAGCAGGAATAGGAGGAACTCTGATGGTAGCCAATGATTTTAACAGTCGCTTTGAGGCTTTTGTCAAAGCCAAGCGAGAGCAACAAGTAAAAGAAGCTGAGAAAAAGCAGCGAGAAGCAAAGATGACAACCAAGGAGAAGCAAGTAGCTTATTTAAAGGATCATGAACAGGAAATCAAAGACTTTGTGAAGTCGCAGAATTCCAAAATCGAATCAGTTCAGATTAATTGGAAAGATATTCGTTGGAGTAAAGGAGGAAATGGTACTCCCCAAGGCGGAGGCGAGGCCGTTTTGATTTTTGGTGAGTTTAATAATAATCCAGATTCTAGTTGGAGGGTTGATGTCCAGATAGTTGATGATAAATTAGACATGGAAAATATGTATCTAGGACAAGATCTAAGAATAGGAGGTAGAGTCTTTGACTAATTGGAATTTAGAAAGCTTTGATAATATTTACGCTTCTTTAGCTGAAGGTGCCTACACTAATAGGCCCAAGAACTTTCCAATTGAGGAACTAGATCCGAAACAACAAAAACAGCTAAAAGAAGGAAAGGCTATTGAGTTTGACTTTAGTTCTAATGAAGGTGGAACAAAGGGAGCCACAGGCGACGGTTATCCCGATAAGAGCGATCCCAATGCCAGTAAAACGGAGCTCTACCTCCAGCCTGATGAAACGCTTCATACGACAAAAGACGGCCATCAAAAAGG
>NZ_JBHSAC010000004.1:0-19842 GCF_042649885.1 Streptococcus dentapri
TTTAGTATACTCCTAAACAGAGCAAAAAGCTCTTAGAAATGCAATTCCAAGAGCTTTGTCTTCAGTCTGAAACAACCAAGTTGAACTTGGTTGTTTTTGATATCTTTATTTCATGGTGACAAATTCTTCTGAACCGGTTGGATGGATAGCAACTGTGTTATCAAAGTCTTCTTTGGTTGCACCCATTTTGATTGCAACAGCAAAACCTTGAATCATTTCATCGACACCATAACCAATTCCGTGGAGACCAATCACTTTTTCTTCTGGTCCTTGCACAACTAATTTCATGCGTGCCACCTGACGATGGTCTGCCAAAGCACTGTACATAGAGGTGAAGGATGATGTATAAGTTTTGATTTGATCTGCACCAAATTTCTTAATAGCAGCTTCCTCGGTATAGCCGACCTTACCCATAGCTGGGTGACTAAAGACTACTGTTGGCACATTAGTGTAGTCCAACTTAGCAGTCACCTTATTATTGAAGAGCCGTTCTGACAACTGACGACCAGCTTTGACAGCTACCGGTGTTAACTCCAGTTTACCGTTGATATCACCAATAGCATAGATACCTGGTATGTTAGTATTTTCATACTCATCGGTTTGAATAAAGCCCTTAGCACTGAGTGCAACCCCTGTATTTTCAAGACCGTAACCTTTAGTATTTGCCACACGACCAATCGCCCAGATGATAACATCTGTGGAATGTTCTTGACCATCTTCAAAAACGAGAGTTAGAGAACCATCATTATTTTTACGAACTTCTGTAGGAATTGAATATTTATGGAGAGTTGGTCCATCTTTTTCCATCTCTTCCATCAGAGTATCTGTAATATAGTTATCGAAATTACGAAGAGGACGATCACGGCGGACAAAAAGATGGGCATCACTACCTAGTGTATGTAAAATACCTGCAATTTCAACACCAATATAACCAGCACCGACAACCGCTACGCGTTCAGGCACCTGATCAAAGTCAAAGAAACCATCAGAGGTAATACCGTATTCTGATCCCGGAATATCCGGCAAAAGAGCGTGACCACCGGTCGCAATCAGAATATGAGGTGCTGTATAGGTCTCGCCATTAGCTTCAAGAGTGTGACCATCAATAAAAGTCGCATAAGCATTCAATACTTCGACCCCATTAGCTTCAAATCCTTGCTCATAAGAACTATGGATACGTTCGATATAATCCTGACGATTTTGCTTTAGGGTCGCAAAATTAAAGTTGATATCTCCGACCTGAAAACCATATTCTCCAGCATACTTATGAATGCTTTCAGCAATTTGAGCTCCGTACCACATAACCTTTTTAGGAACACAACCAACATTGACACAAGTTCCTCCAATTTCTGACGCTTCAATCAAGAGCACCTTAGCTCCATGAATAGCGGCACGATTAGCAGAGGCAATTCCACCAGAGCCGCCTCCTAACACAATATAGTCGTATTTTTTTGCCATAGCAAGCCCTTTCTAACTGCTTAGTAGTCTTAGCTTATCACAAAAGAAAAAAGGGAACAACTTTCTGCTATGCAAAGATTAAGAGGGGCTGGGAAGTTTATATTCTCAAAACAAAAACTGCCTAAAAGAAGGCTTTAATAGTTGTAACCATCAAATTTTTTCTGTTTCCGCTTCTGATGAATTACCATCTCCCAACTTCTCTTTAATAGCTTCGGCAACTTTTCTGGGGATACCACAGTTGATAATATCCTCAATATTGGCCTTTTGGATATTAGTCAAGTTCTTGAACTGCTTGAGCAGGAGTTGTTTACGTTTTGGCCCTAGACCTGCGATGCTATCTAGTTTTGAGATTAAGCTATTCTTGCTACGAACTTGACGGTGAAAAGTGATAGCAAAGCGGTGAACCTCATCTTGCACCCTCTGCAAAAGGAAGAATTCCTCAGAATTTCTTGGCAGATCAATAACTTCCAAGGGTTCACCAAACAAAAGTTCATGCGTTTGGTGCTTATCATTTTTTTGTAGACCGGCAATTGGAATATCCAGACCCAAGCGGTTTTGAATGACCTCACGCGCTACATTGACCTGTCCCTGCCCACCATCAATAACAATTAAATCGGGGGGCGTCAGACCGTCTTTCATAACTCGGCTGTACCTGCGGTAAATGACCTCACGCATACTAGCATAATCATCCGGTCCGACAACTGTTTTAATCTTGAACTTACGGTAATCCTTTTTGCTGGGCTTGCCGTCCACGAAAACGACCATAGCCGCAACTGGGCTGGTCCCTTGGATATTGGAGTTGTCAAAAGCCTCGATTCGTCTAGGAGATGGGATATTCAATAATTCTCCTAAATTTTCAATAGCTCCCTTAGTCTTTTTAATATCTTTTTCTAGGAGATCGAATTTTTGTTGCAGACTGACACGAGCATTTTTGGTCGCTAAATTGACCAATTGCTTCTTCTCACCACGCTGAGGTTTAAGCACCTTGACTCCTACCACTGCCTTGATTAACTCAGCATCAATATCATTAGGAATGAAAATCTCCTTGGGAAGAAAATGCTTGCTCTCACGGTAAAATTGTCCCACATAAGTCAGAAAATCTTCTTCGGGCTCATTATAGTAGGGAAACATATTAACATCGCGCTGAATAAGCTTACCCTGACGGACAAAGAAAACCTGAATACACATCCACCCCTTATCAACATAATAGCCAAAGATGTCACGGTCAATCATATCTTGATTCATAATACGCTGTTTCGTGCGGAGTTTGCCAACTGCTTCAATCAGGTCACGGTACTCAGCTGCTCGTTCAAATTCCATATCTTCAGAGGCTTTGAGCATCTTGTCCTGAATTTGATTAACTATCTTATTATCTTTACCATTGAGGAAACTTTTAACATCCTCCTTTAATCTATCCCAGTATGTTTGATTGGTTTGACAAACCGTATGGGCATTGCACTGACCTAAATGATAATAAAAACACACCTTGTTAGCAGGATTGGTGCATTTTTTAAAAGGGAAAATACGATCCAAAAGACGCTTGATTTCCGTCGCCGCACCAGAATCTGGATAAGGACCGAAGTAAATCCCATCTTTTCGGTTAACTTGACGGGTTATCAGAAGACGAGGATAGACTTCATTGGTAATTTTGATATAAGGATAAGATTTATCATCCTTGAGCCTGATATTATACTTGGGCATATTCTCTTGAATGAGATTGATTTCCAAGAGCAAGGCTTCTGTATTTGATCCCGTCACAATATACTCAAAGTCACAGATTTCGGAGACCAGCATTTCCGTTTTGGTATCATGACTGCCACGAAAATAGCTACGCACCCTATTTCTTAGATTTTTAGCTTTACCGACATAGATAATTTTGCCGTTTTTATCTTTATGGATATAGCAACCCGGACTATCGGGCAGCAATTCCAACTTGTGTTGTATCAGATCGTTCATAAACTCATTGTATCAAAAATGAGAACTAAACTAAAGATTTCGATATCATTTTGGAGAAGTCAATCAATCAAGTAGTTATAAGTAAGAAAAATAAAATAACAATTCTCTAATAGCTTCTCACTTAAGCCAAAACACTTTTATAACAACGTTGACAAGCGCTTTCATTTGGAATAAGATATAAGTGTAAAATAAAAATAAAGGAGAGACTATCATGAAAAAATCACTATTGCACTTGCATCATGAATCGCAACGCTTTTCTATCCGTAAATATGCTATCGGAGTGGCTTGTGTTTTAGTAGGATGTTTCCTGCTATTGGAAGGACAGCAAATCTCAGCAGATGAAACTGCAACTACGGCTATAGAAAGTTCTGAAACAGCTGTAGAATTGACGCAAACTGGACAGACAAACAAAGTTGAAGAAAATACCCAGATAACTATCCCTGTCATTGAAACACCAAAAGGTCCTGATGAAATAAAGGAATCTGGAACAGAAAATCTTGAAACCGCCACTTCTGCTACTACTGAAGATTCAAATCCTGTTTTATTAAATGATAATCAAGATAGTCCAATTAGCTCACAAACTCAAGAGCCTGTCGCAGAAACAGTAAAAGCATCTGCTAAGGATATTAATATCTTTGTTGAGCGTGATGGTCACTGGTATTATCTAGGCGAAGATGGTCAACCTCTAACAGGTCTACAAACCATTGACGGGAAGACCTATGCTTTCGCTTGGGACGGAAGGCAGTATAAAGGGGAGTGGGCTTCCTTTGACGGGGGTAAGACGTATTATTTTGATGAAAATGATGGGCAGCTTGTCACCAATCGTTTTGTCCGTCGTTTCTCTAACTGGCAATATTTAAATGAACAAGGAATTCCAGTCACTGGGCAACAAACGATCAATGGACAAAACCTTTACTTTGATAAGTATGGTAATCAAGCCAAAGGGCGCCTTATCTCTATTGATGGAAAAATTTACTACACCGATCCACATAAAGGCGATGTCACCGATCTTTCTCAATATGCTGGTCAATTTTTAACATCAGAAGACAACCGCTACTATGTTCAAGCAGATGGCACTTTGATCACTGGACTTCAAGTCATTGATGGAAAAACGTTGGGATTTGAAAACGATGGAAGACAAATTATAGGACGCTGGGGGGTCATCAATAATCAAAAGTACTATTTCCAAGAAAAAACTGGTGAAATGCTGAAAAAACAATTCATTAAATATTCAAAAGGAGTTTGGCGTTACCTTGATGCTAATGGGCTAGCTGTCACCGGGCTACAAACTATTGATGGACAAAAGCTTTACTTCTATAGTAATGGCAATCAAGCCAAGGGAAATTTTGTCTCTATCAACGGAAAAGCATATTTCACAGATTATGATACAGGAGTATTATCTGACGCTAGTCAATATGTCGGTCAATACCGCCAAGGTCAACCAGGTGAATGGTATTACATTAACCAAGACGGTAGTCTGGCTTATGGACTTCAAACTATTGACGGACAAAAGGTTTATTTCAATGATAAGGGTATTCAAAGCAAAGGGGTCATTAACTACATAAACGGGAAATACTATTACTTCGACCCGGATACTGGGGCTATGTGGACTAACCGCTTCCATACCCACTATCATCAAAATATAGGAAATTATGCTAACCCTTACACTAAGCAATATTACTATTTAGGAGAAGATGGTGCTGCCTACGTTGGAGGACCCTACAAAATCAACGGCAAAGACTATATGTTCAATGATAAGGGAATACAAGTCATTGGTTTGTACCAAAATGCCGATGGAAGTCAAAGCTATTATTTAGAGGAAGGAGGAAGAGCTAAAAATCAATTTAGTACAAAAATAGTAATTCAATATAAAGCACCAACAGCCTACTATCATTACTTTAGCGATGAGAATGAAAAAGTGGCTACAGGCTTCTTCCAAGTAGGAGATAAAATCTACTATTCAGATGAAAAAGATCATGAAATCTCATTTACCTACTCATTGGAACGTTTGATTACGGTGGATAATAAGCTCTATATGCGTAATGATGAAGGAATCATTCTGACTAATCAGACAGTTATCTATCAGGGTAAGACTTATAATGCTGATGACAAGGGGATCTTAACAGAAATTACCTCCTAACCTGAGTATACATACTCAAAAACGACTAGCATGTGCAGCTCCTTTGTAATTAGGAAGGAGGCTTTGCTAGCCGTTTTTTAACTAGTTATTTTCATCTTTAAGCAAGAAAAAATCACTTTCTTCTCAAGTGATTTTTTCTACTATTACTTTTTACGGGTTATAAGTTAAATTTATAACTAAATTTTTTATGGTACAATGTTAGCACTATGAGTAAGGAGACATTACTATGAACCTTTTACAGCTTCGCTATATGGCAGCAGTGGCTGAATACGGCTCGCTCAATAAGGCTGCTGTTGCACTTTATATGACTCAACCCAATTTATCGGGTGCGATTCGAAATCTTGAAAAGGAGCTTGATGTCAAACTCTTTGATCGTACCAACAATGGGATGGTGATAACCGAGGAGGGACAAGATTTTCTTAAATATGCCAAACGGATTTTGGGAGAAATTAAGCTGCTGGAAGAGCGTTACCAAAAGGACTTTCTTAAAAGTTTTACGGTCTCCAGCCACCACTACGACTTTTTATCCGAACCTTTAGCTTATGTTGCTGAAATCTATGAAGATGATTATCAAGATTTTCAGTTGATTGAGACGACCACCCGCCAAATCTTAGAGAGTGTTGCCTCTTATGAGAGCGATTTAGGAATTATTTATCTTAATGACGAAAATCGACATTTCTTAACACGCCACATTACAAATTTGGACTTGGAATTTACATCACTGGGAGATTTTCAGACACGGATTTTTCTCGGGAAAAATCATCCTCTAGCCCAGCAAGAACTCATCAGTGAAGAGGACCTAACGACCTATCCACAGATTCGTTTTCAGCAGGAAAAAACAGGCATGCACTTTGATGAGGACCCGCTGGAAATAAATCACTACCAACGAATTATCTATTCCAATGACCGTGGTACAGTCATGAACCTTCTGCGTGCTTCTGACGCCTATGCCTCTGGTTTGGGGATTGTCAATAGCTTCATGCGCGAACAAATTGTACTGGTTCCGCTAAAAGATAGTCCCCTGCACACTTTAGGTTATGTGCGACCCAAGAAGGCCAAGAGTTCAGCTATTATTGATAGTTTCATCTCTCAGGTACAAAAGAGCCTAGCCGAATTCAGAGACTATGAGGAGAATTAGACACCAAAACCATTCCATGAACAGATGAGCTACTCCTTGTCAAGTGGAGGATAAAATAATAAAAGATTGAGCAAGGACCGTGTTCTCTATTTCAAGAAGGACAGACTTTGTGTCTCTCTTGAAAACCTTGGTTATTATAAAAATAGATAAGGCGTTAATGTCCACGATCAGTCCTCAAATTGGTACCGTCTTACCCTTCTTAATAAGGATCATATGTAATATTGTCTCGCTAATTGACTAATAGAGATTTTGTGACTTAGATACAGTTTAATAATTTCTAATTTATCTTCAATAGATACTTACCCAAGTTTTGGCATGTTAAAACTCCCCTTACAGTTTTCTAGTGAAGCCTCTGTTTTTCACTGTACTGTAAGGGGAGTAGATGTAGATCAAATGTCCCACTCTCTTTGATTATTTTTATTTGTCATAATCGCTGCCATATTGCACAAATTCAGCTATTTCGGCTATTTTGCCTTCATACAATCCCTGAACAATTTTAGATCCGACAATGACACCGTCTGATACCTTGTTAAAGCGAGCTATGTCATCTTTTGTTGAAACTCCAAAGCCCGCCAAAACAGGAATCTCGGATGCCTCATGGAGAGCTGCTAAATGTTTATCCAAATCATTGCGATAATTTCCTGTTTTACCAGTAACTCCATTGATAGCCACCGCATAGATGAAGCCTTCTACCCCATCAGTCAATAAGTGTTGTCGTTCTGGTCCGGTGGTCAAGCTCACCAGAGGAACAAGCGCAATATCTGTATTTGTCAGATAGGGCGTAACCATCCCTTCTGACTCATGAGGAAGATCAGGAATGATGAGACCCTTGACTGAGGTTTGGGCCAAATCGGCAACAAATTTTTCAATACCATATTGGTAGATAGGATTGAAATAGGTCATGATAATCAAAGGAACCCGGCTAGTTTGACCGTGCAGGATTTCAATCACCGCAGTCAGGGTTGTCCCTTTAGCTAAACTGCGTTGACCAGCCAATTCGATAACCGGACCATCCGCTACAGGATCAGACCAAGGAATACCAACTTCAATAGCTGAAGCACCATTTTCTGCTAAAAAGTCAAGAGTTGCCAGTAGACCATCCAGACCTTCAGAGTGGTCTCCAGCCATGATATAAGGGATAAAAATACCTTTACCCTTATTCTTGATGGATTGTAATGTTTTTGTCAGTGTTTTAACCATTTAATTCCCCTCCTGCTCTTCTAAGCGTTCTTTGACTTGAACCACATCCTTATCACCACGTCCAGAGAGGCAAACGATGATAGAGCTGTCAGGGTTCATATCTTTAGCAACTTTTTGTGTCAGCGCAATAGCATGGCTGGATTCCAGCGCAGGAATAATTCCTTCTAAACGCGATAAAAGTTGAAAAGCGTCCAAGGCTTCTTGGTCAGTGATGGCATGGTAACTAGCCCGACCGATTTCATTGAAGAAGGAATGTTCAGGACCAATACCCGGATAATCCAAGCCGGCAGAAATGGAGAAAGCTTCCATAATTTGACCATGGGCATCTTGTAGAACATCAATCAGAGCTCCATGTAAGACCCCAGGGCGGCCCTTGGCAAAGGTAGCCGCATGGCGGTCGGTATCAAGACCAAGACCAGCAGCTTCTGCACCATACATAGCAACCGAGCTATCGTTGACAAAAGGGTGGAAAAGTCCGATAGCATTTGATCCACCGCCAATGCAGGCCAGCACAGCATCCGGTAACTGACCTCCGGAAATCTCTGCATACTGGCGCTTGGCTTCACGCCCGATAACCGATTGAAAGTCGCGGACAATTTCTGGAAATGGTGCCGGACCAAGGGCAGAGCCCATAACATAATGAGTATCATCGATATTAGCTACCCAAGCACGCAAGGCAGCATTAACTGCATCCTTGAGTACGCGTGAACCATCCGTGACTGACTGAACTTTAGCACCTAGGAGTTCCATTCGAAAGACATTGAGGGATTGACGTTTAACATCTTCTTCACCCATATAAATGGTGCATTCCATATCAAAGAGGGCTGCTGCTGTCGCTGTCGCGACACCATGTTGGCCCGCGCCAGTCTCTGCAATGATTTTCTTTTTGCCCATCCGTCTAGCAAGGAGCACCTGCCCCAAGGCATTATTGATTTTGTGAGCACCTGTATGGTTGAGATCTTCACGTTTGAGATAAATCTTTGCTCCACCAATATGGTCTGTTAAACGTTTGGCAAAATAGAGAGGGGTTTCACGCCCAACATAATTTTTCAAGAGATTATCCAATTCTGCTTGAAAATCCGGGGCTTTCTGCGCATCACGATAAGCATCATTCAACTCGATAATAGCTGTCATCAGCGTTTCTGGCACAAACTGACCGCCGTATTTGCCAAAAAATCCTTGTTCATCTGGTTTTTGATATGTCATGCTTTCACACTTTCTATAAATTGTTTAATCTTAGCTAAGTCCTTGATACCATCGGTTTCTACTCCTGATGAGACATCCACAGCATAAGGCTGAAACTGGTCTATAGCAGTCAATACATTATCAACATTCAAGCCACCTGCAATAAAGAAGGGGTGTTTGAGCTGGCTGGTATCTAATTGTTGCCAATCAAAAGTTTGACCGGACCCCGAACTTGGCGCATCAAAGAGATAATAGTCTGCCTGCTGGCTAACTGCTATTTGTTTATCAGTCACTTGTAGGGCGCGAATTACTGGCACAGAAACCTCAATTATTTTTGCTTCATCAAAGTCACCATGAATCTGTACTAGATCCAGAGGGACTTGGCTGATATGAGCTTTTAGGTCCTTCAGTTCAGGACTGACAAAGACACCAATCTTTTTAATCCCTTGTGGAACCAGTTTTGCCAGTTCCTGTGCCTCTTGGATGGTGACCTGACGCCTGCTGGGAGCAAAAACGAAACCGATATAATCGGCTCCTGAGGCTACTGCAGTTTCTACTGCTTCTTTAGTGGATAGACCGCATATTTTAACCTTTGTCAATCTGTAACTCCTTCATCTTATTTTCTACATCGTCTGCCTGCATCAATGCGGTTCCCACCAAAATTCCATTAAAAAAGGGGGCAAGAATGGCAGCATCTTCCACCATAGAGATAGCTGATTCAGAAATATAAACCGGTTGCTCCTTAAAATGCGTTGATAGCTCTAAACTGGTGTTGATATCGGTCTCAAAAGTTATCAGATTACGGTTGTTGACACCGATGATACGGGCACCGATCCGATGAGCAACTTCCAACTCAGACAGATTGTGTGTTTCTACCAAAACTTCCAAGCCCAACCCCATCGCAAATTCATAGAGCTCTTTAAGACGAGACTCCGATAAGGCTGCCACAATCAGGAGAATAACTGTTGCACCAGCATTGCGGCTACGAACAATCTGCTTTTCATCAATGATAAAGTCCTTAGCCAGCGTTGGGATAGTAACAAATCTAGAAATTTGACGCAGGTAATCAATATCACCCTTGAAAAAAATTTCATCGGTTAAGACAGAAATCATTGCTGCTCCTGCTGCTTCATAAGATTTTGCTTGCTCTATGATATTGACATCAAGATTGATATCTCCTAGACTAGGGCTAGCTTTTTTAACTTCAGCAATAATTTGTAGCTTGTTTGGATGACTTTTAAGAAAATCATAAAAGCTGTAGCTGGTACGTAAAGGGGCTAGGCTCTCCATTTGTAAACGAGCAACTTCCTTTGCTTTTTGTTTCAGAATACTAGCAAGAAACTCCTTTGTCATACTTGTACCTCCTGTAAGTGCTGGAGCTTGGCTAAAGCCGAGCCATTTGCCAGCAACTGACGGGCTAGAGCAATGCCATCTTTGATAGTGTCTACTTTACCGTTGGCATAAAAACCGAGAGCAGCATTGAGTACCGTAGTTTCCAGATAAGGACTTGCTTCATTTTTAAGCACACTCAGAAGAATATCAGCGTTTTCCTGAGCATCACCACCACGGATATCAGTCAATTCAACCTTGGGCATCTCTAGGTCCCGATAAGTAAATTGACCCTGACTGATGCGACCATTTTCTAATAAGGTATAGGTATTTTCACCATAAAGAGCCGCTTCATCCATGTGGTCAGGACCTGTGATGGCAAGCGCTCGCTTACGCCCCAAATTTTTCATAGTTTGTACAGCTATTTCCTGTAAATCCTGACGGTAAATTCCCATCATCTGGGTCTCCAAGTTCAGTGGATTAGCTAAGGGACCAACAATATTCATTACTGTCGGGATACCTAAGGCCTTTCTAGCTGGTCCGATAAAACGCATAGCAGGGTGGACAGTTTGGGCAAAAACAAAGGCGATTCCCACCTGATCCAAGGCTTTTGCCAAGACAGCTGCATCGGCTGCTACATTGATTCCAAGAGCTTCTAAGACATCAGCCGAACCTGATTTTGAGGAAATGGATCTATTTCCAGCCTTGGCCACCCGAATACCTCCAGCTGCCAAAATAAAAGAAACAGTTGTTGAGATATTAAAGCTATAGGATTGATCGCCACCTGTCCCACAATTACACATAGCATCGGTAAATTTTTTAGGTAAAACTACAGCGTGCTCTTTAAGGGCTTGAACAATCCCCGTAATTTCATCAGCTGTTTCACCCTTGACACTCAATCCTAAGAGAAAGGCTGCTATTTGACTTTCGGATAGTTGATCTTCCAGAATCTGCTCAAACAAATCGTGTACGTCATTTTCGGTCAAGTCTTGACGCTGGCTCAACTGTTGATAAATCTGTTTTAGGGTTTCCATATTTTAACTTCCTCTTAATTCTATCACTATCAGCTAACCTATTTACCAAGGAAGCAAGGTTAGCAATCGCTATAATGCTTTCTTTCTAAGTTAATCGTGCTCCACAAGTTTTACAAAATTCTCGATCATAGTCAGGCCATCTGGTGTTCCGATACTTTCTGGATGGAATTGCAATCCAAAAATCGGTAAATCTTTGTGCTGAATTGCCATAATTTCATAATCATCAGTCGTTCTAGCTGTCACCACAAAATGCTCTGGCAACTTTTCCACTACGATTGAATGATACCGCATAATAGGAAAATTCTGAGGCAAGCCTTCAAAGAGCAGCGAAGCCTCTTCCAACTGGATCTGACTCTGCTTGCCGTGCATGACCTGATTAGCCAAACCTAGTTGACCGCCAAAAGTTTCTGCCAAAGCTTGATGACCCAGACAAATACCTAAAATAGGCTTACGCTCTGCATATCGAGCTATCAAGTTTTCCATCTGCCCCGCATCAGCCGGCCAACCAGGTCCTGGTGAAAAGACTAGGGCTTGCGCTTCTTCTGCTTTTTCCGCTAGATTATCGGCGTCATTGCGTACCACTTCAATATCGATAAAACGACCTATATATTGGGCGAGGTTATAGGTAAAAGAATCGTAATTATCAATCAAAAGAATCATCTGGTATCTCCTATTCTAGTTACAGACTTGGACTTGTTGATGGTCTCCTCGAATTCCTTTTCGGGAATACTATCATAAACAATACCAGCTCCGGCTTGAACATAGGCCTTATGGTTTTTGAGGACCATAGTTCGAATGGCAATAGCAAAATCCATATCTCCCGATGCAGACAGGTAACCAATAGCCCCAGCATAGATGCCACGCTTCTCCTGCTCCAACTCATAAATTCGTTTCATAGCCCGAATTTTGGGCGATCCCGATACAGTACCAGCTGGTAGAGTCGATTTAAGCGCATCCATCGCATTGAGATTGGATAAGAGTTTCCCTTTAACCACACTGGTCAAATGCATAACATAGCGGAAGTACTCTACCTCCATCAACTTGCTAATCTGAACACTACCAATACCAGCAATCTTGCCAATATCATTACGCCCCAGATCAACCAACATGCGGTGCTCAGATGTTTCCTTGACATCAGCTGCCAATTCTTGAGCCAAACGAGCGTCCTCTTCTTCACTGGCACCGCGTGGACGCGTCCCTGCAATCGGATTCGTTGTCACAATGCCGTCTTTAACTGAAACCAGACTCTCCGGACTAGCTCCGATAATTTGATAATGACCAAAGTCATAAAAGTAGAGATAGTTAGACGGATTGGTCACGCGCAGATTTCGGTAATAATCAAGTGGATCTCCTTCAAAATCAGCCGAAAAGCGCTGGCTAAGAACACATTGAAACATATCACCTTGCTCAATGAGATCTTTAGCCTTAGTCACCATCTCTTCAAAAGTCTCTTTTTCAATATGATTTTTGAACTGCAAAGCTTGTAAATCTTGAGGGGAAAATTCATTGACCGCCTGAGTTTGTAAATCACTGACAACTTTGGAGAGAGCCTGATGCTCATCATTCGCTGACCTATTGCTGTAAATACTATCTTCTACGACATGGACCTGCTCCTTTTTATGATCAAAAATGATATAAGATTCATAAACAAAAAACTGCATATCCGGTGTTCCAATAGTATCCTTAGGAATCTGACCGATATTCTCGTAAAGTTCAATCATATCGTAACCAACAAAACCAATGGCACCACCTGCAAAGGGAAGATTGCTATCGAGTGACTTAACGGTCAGTTCATTGAGATAATCCAGAGGATCTTGATCAACAAGCTGACCATTGCAGGTCAAACGTCCCTGCTCATAGACGATATCATAGACAGGGTTATAGGCTACAATAGAAAAACGTGCATTTTCCTTCTCGCGTGGAATAGACTCCAAAATCACCTTGTGCTCACCTTGCACGCGCATATAAGCTAGAATAGGGGTCAAGATATCTGCTGGTAAAATTTTTCTCATAGAACTTTCCTTTCATCAATTGTCTTTATTAATTGTCATTTCAAGCTCGGTGAAGGCTTCAATCATTGAACGTCAGATTTTCTCAGCCACATCTGGAGACAGATGGACTTTAGTAGCCTCCTGTCGCCGACTAGCAAGAACTTGCGCCACCCTGTCAGCTGCCTGAACAGTTCGGATATCGTTCTTGTTCTTTAACCGCCCAGTCTGTTCGACTAAATACTGACGCTTCGCCAAAGGAAGAATTAACTCTTGGTCTAGCTGATCAGTCGCTTGACGAACCTCGGTTATATTTTTCATACAGTCACTCTCCAAATAAAAACAAAATCCCCGCACAGAAAAAAACTCTGTGCGAGGGCGTTAGTTAATCTAGCGCGGTGCCACCTCAATTAACGGCACAAAATCACCGTCATCTCAATCTCCTCTAACAAGGAGCTGCACGATAAGGAGTGCCAACCGAAAGACTATTGTTTATCTTTGCATCGTCTACATCAGCCCATTTCCTAAAGAAGCGACTACCACCTCACAGCGACCGGCAGCTCCCTGACAAATCCCTTCAAAAGTACTTCTTCTGATTTAGTAGTTATTTTACACTCTTATTTGAAAATGTCAAGCAATTTCTCATAATAATCTGACAATTTCAGAAAAAGAGATTAAAAGCAAGCTTTTAATCTCTTTTTCTACTCATGCCGATTACAGGACTTGAACCTATGACCTACGCGTTACGAGTGCGTTGCTCTACCAACTGAGCTAAATCGGCAACTACATGACATAGTCTACCACGCTTTCACATTTCAGTCAAGTCTTACTCTTTCACTAATGCTGTTTTCAAAATCTAAGAAGTCTGACTAAATTAGTCATTCCTTATTGTCAAAGAAATTTTTAAATTGGCCCGACAGAGATTTAAAACTCGGCAAAGTCAACTGTTCCCGATGTGATTTGATAAAAATTTCTAGTAAACTCGTTGTCGACTTGGTCAAGACCCGTCGTTTATCTGCAGGCAGTTTAGATAGGGCTCCTAGCAGCAAGCTTGCACTTTTTAGGACATCTGTCTGAAATACATCAATACTGGTAATGTTATTATCCAATAATAAATCAAAAACCGTATCAAATAAAGCTTTAAGTTCCTGTTTGGATAACTCGTGAGTCCAGACTCTGAAAGTAACTTCCAGAGTCTGGCTCAAAGCTGTCTGACCTTGAGCCAATTTCCAATGACTACCAGTTATTTCCCATGCAGACACATTGTGCTGAAAAAGCCCCAATTCCTTGCTGTCTACAAGAAGGCTGGGAACATCACTGGAAAGCATGACACCAACAATTGATTCTTTGGGACGAATAGCTAGAATTTTATCCTTTATTAGTTGGTAACCTTGACTCTCTAAAATCCGATCATGTAAGCCAGGGGCATCTAGGATGAGAATCTGATCAATCTTATTTTGTAGACTAGACTCTATCTGACTAGCTGCATAAAGGGCCAGATTACCCCCCTTGGAATGCCCTGATAAAACTAGTTTATAGGGAGCCTGCTCTAAGGACTCAATCAAAAATTGCTTGGCGCGGCGCTGAGCAGGAATTTCGCTCATGTAGGTCATTTTAAAATCTTCTTTCCAACCAATAAAAGTTTCATCCGTTCCTCTAAAAATAGCCTGCCGGTGAGCAATCTTGGGTAATTCTACCACCATGGCCGCGAATTGCTTCTCATATTCAGAATCAATCTCATTGACATAACTGAGTAATTGCAATCCTTGATAACGCGGTGCCTCAAGTACAGCATATAAAAGATCAACTCTTTCTTTTCTAACAGTAAAAGAATAGGCAAGCACTTGGTCGTGTGCAAAAAAAATTTTTTTCAAAGTTTGAAAGCTAACGGGTTGGTTTAAATCCACCCCCTCCCCCAAAGGTAGATAACCCAACTCATTTAGAACAGCTATATCAACACTATTTAGTGATAACTCACCAAAATCTTTATGGGCATTTTCTTTTACATAGTCTAAAATTGTCGGCATATTTCTCCCTTTCTTCCTTAATTATAGCATAATTTCAAAAGCTAATTTAAAGCCCAAAACAGCTGTTCCTGCTACTGATTTTATGATATGATAAGACTTGACGTTTTCGAAAGGTAAGCTATTTATGTCACTCACACAAATTTATCGTCTCATTTTAGGTATCTGCGGACTCACCGGAATTAGTCTTCAACTAGCTAAAGATGGTCCAGGAATGCTCCTCTACTATACAGTCATTTCAAATATTATCGTCTTTGCCAGTTTCTTCTACTACGTCTATGCAGAAAAGCAGCTAGGAAATATTAACCATAACCAAAGACTTCTTCGTTTAAAAGGAGCCGTCACTATGGCTATCACTTTGACCATCTTAGTTTACCACTTCGTGCTGGCTCCCAAAGTCAGTACAGCCAATTACTGGAATGTTCGCAACTTCCTCGTACATTATATCGCTCCGCTTGGTATGATTATTGACACACTCATTTTTGATCGTAAAGACAGCTACCGCCTTGGGGATCCTCTTCTATGGACACTGTTACCCATCGGCTATTGTATCTGGGCACTTCTCAACGGTCTCTTTTTCAAGTGGCCTATCCCCGGAACAAGCAGCAGTCCCTTCCCTTATTTTTTCCTTGATCTCAATCAATATGACTGGTCAACCGTTGGGACTTATATTTTAGTCATTACCCTCTTTTATCTACTGCTTTGCTATATCTTGTTTATCGTCAAAAAATTTATCGGTAGAAAAAACTCCCTTTAAGATGGAGAATTTAGCTCTTATTATCTCAAAGGCCCTGAGCTAATGCCCAGGGTCTTTATCATCTGTTATTTTAGATGGCGTTTAATTCTGCTCCATCATTGATAGGGTTTGCCTAAAGAGATAGTCGCTAGACATGGTTGCAAGGCTGACATTATCATAGCTGGAGATAATTCGCTCAACATTAGCTAGTCCGATACCGCGGCCCTTGCCTTTAGAGGAATAACCATATTCAAAAATATGACTGATCTGAACTTGTTCTTCTTTGATCGCATTTTCAATGACAAAAAATTGCTGATTGTCCATCTTAAAATAAGCGATGCTGATTGATTTTTCTTGGGACTCCCGAGCTGCTTCTATGGCATTATCACCTAAAATGCCAATAATGGTAACCAAGTCAACAATCTTCATTGGGATTTCATCTATTTCATCAGGTGCTTCAATAGATACTTCTAAACCTGCCTCTTGCGCCTGAAGAATTTTAGAGGAGAGCATGCTTTTTATTGGGGATACATGGATAGCCGATAATTTACCGACATCTAGTTGACTAGCATAGGTTGTCTGGCCATCTGCCTGGCCCAAAATATCTTTATAGGTAGCCTTAACCTTTTCCATATCTCGACTGGCAATACTTTTTGCTAATTTTTGCAAAGATATCTGATAATTCTTTTTAAAATTATTTAACTCATCATAGAGAGATTCAACACGATGATTATAGCTTTCTAGATTGGCGATATGGAGGGCCCTGTCGTGTTCAATACTTTCTAACATGAGACGTCTCCCCCAACGGCTAATACCAAACAAGAGCCAAGCTATAGCCAGACCACCGATGAGAACAATTTTTCCATGGTTATTATTAATCCATTCTAATCTAGGATCATTGATAGGTGCAAGAAGATAAATGAGGTGCAAAAAGATATAATAGATCAAAAAGACAACAATGATTTGATTAAAAAACTTTTGGACCGAAGTATTACTATTTTGAGAAACGGCCTTAAAGTCTAAGTGGAAAATTTTGCGGATTAACCAATAAACTGGTATGACTAAAAGATTAATGAGAGCCAAGCGTATATCAGAATAAATAGTAAGCTCTACCATATTAGGATCACCCGAGGCCGCCAGATAATAAAGGATACGCAAGAGAAAATCGAGAACTATGACACTGTAAATGGTATAAAAGAGCAATTCTTTACGGGAGAGAAACTTAAAGAAAATCCGGCCTATTACATAAAGATGAACGAAATCAACTAAAACACCAGTCCAGCTTGCTAAATAGATGATGATTGTAGAAACTAGAGAAACTGGCAACAACTTCTTCCAAGGAAGTCTCAAACCACTGATTTGGTAAAAGACATACCAACCGGCCCAGAAAATCGACCAGTAATACAGAAAATGACAAATAAAAATCATATAGTAGATTCCCTTCTAACCTGTAATTCTTGGAAGAAGATATTGTTATGAATGCTCTGATTAAACGACAGAGACTTATAAAAGTTAAGCATCTTTTGACTGTCTACAGATAGATCAGGTAAGTATTGACCATTAATGCTTTCGTATGGATCAAGCTCCAAAACATAATGTTGGAGGCCGTTTTCTTCCTTAATATGCACTGTAACACTGGCCTGTGGGTTCTTAGCCAGATATGGCATGATATGCTCAAACATTTCAGAAAAGATTGTCAACCCTGCACTGCTTGGGACCCCGCAGTCAACAATGACATCGGGAATATCGAGGTTTAACTGGTAACTCTTGCGCTCAAATTCACTCACCTTGATGAAAAGAAAGGACTTCACTTCGGGTACTAAAATATTAATCAACTTGGCCTGCCGATCCTTTGATTCTAAACCAGCAATGTTATCACGAAAAATATCATCAAAAACCTGAGTAACAAGGTCAATATCGCCACTTTCAATACTGCCTCCAAGGCTGAGGAGAATATTATTGTAATCATGCCGGAATGAGCGAATTGACTGATAAAGCCCTTCAATCTGCTGACTGTAGGTTTCTAAATTTTCCAGATAACGCTTTTGTTCTCCCTGACGCATTTCTTTAAGGTATTCTCTGGAATAATAATCAATCAGAATCAAGACCTTCATCAAAATAGCTAGGTAAAATGCTGCAACAATAATCTGGAGCGTTGATAGCGATAAACCTAAAAACTGTTTAATCTGCAAGCTATCTAAAATCAACAGTGTTTGGCTGATGAGATAGTAGCTAAACATTTCAGTAAAAGTTACCCAAAAATTTCTAAGGGTATAATTGTCTAACCAGATGCTATTTTTCATAGAAATATAGTTGATCTGGTAAAATTCTCGCAGGAAGCGTTCCAAAAGAACAGTTGCGATGATGATAAGCATACCCCACACAAAATTATTGAGGAAATAATCGGTGGAGTGATTAAAGAAAAAAGGGAAGAAAATCCTAGCTGAAAAATTCCACAAAATCGAAAAAAGAATTGGTGGATAGAAGGCAAAAAATAAATTTTCAATAAAGGGTTTATCTGCCATTTTATAGGAAATGATTGCAAGATAAAGGAGAGCACCCACTGTTACTTCACCAAGGTAGGGTGCTAAAAAGAAGGACAACGCAATATGCATTCCAATAAGAAAAACCACCTTATAAAATCTAGGGCGAATACCGGTGACATAGGTAAAAAGAGACCACTCCGATGAACAAAGGATCAGTTTAAACATAAGTTGCTGAAAAATATCAGCCGTAAACAGTGACATGGACACTAACTGTCCTTTCCATTATTGATTTAACTATCGCCTATTTTATCATATTAAAACAAGCAAGGAAACTATCGGTTCCATCAGGACTGTCCTGATAGGATTTTTCCGAACAATTAAAAAAGCACAACTGACAATTAAGCAAAAACTACTTGTCAGTTGCATCTACATCATTTACCCAAGTCCTTAAATGATGGTTGGAAGTTCATCATCGTCATCAAAGTCTTCAACCACATCTTCACCTGGTAATGTTTTTTGCAGGCGACCTAAAATAAAGCGTGAAATTGGTCCAGCCACTAAAAAGTTAAGCGGTAGGGCAAATACAATATTGGTCAACCAAGCGCGACCGTAGGCAGCAGGTGTAATAGTCTGAGCGTTATAGAGCAGACCGTAGAGAGACATACAGGTTACCATGAAGAGAACCATGGTTCCTGAAATAGCTAAAATCTTAGCCCAGCGCTTATCATGAGCTTTCAGAAGATGCAAAATCCGAAAAGCAATGACCTTAGCTAATGGTCCTACAAGTATCATATCAAGCAGAAAAGCCACTACAAATCCTGGTAGAAAACCAGTAAAAAAGTGGTGCCAAGAAAAGGCTGCAACCCCAATCCAGTCTAAAACCCAAAGATTCCAAAGGCTCATTCCGCTGACCATCAGACCGCACATGAGACAAGTAAACAACAATGCTTCTTTAAAATTACGAGGCATATAAAACTCCATTTCTTATAATTGTTTCTTTATTACAAGGGCCTACCTCATGATTTCAGTTATCCTTGCCTTGTAGCGACTTACCTAGTCTATCATAAAAAAGAAAACTTTGTAAGTCATTTACAAAGTTCAGACTGAAGACAAAGCTCTTGGAATTGCATTTCTAAGAGCTTTTTGCTCTGTTTAGGAGTATACTAAA
>NZ_JBHSAC010000005.1:0-28352 GCF_042649885.1 Streptococcus dentapri
TTTAGTATACTCCTAAACAGAGCAAAAAGCTCTTAGAAATGCAATTCCAAGAGCTTTGTCTTCAGTCTGAAACCATCCTTAGAGATGGTTTAATTTTTATTTTGCATAATCTATGGCACGCAATTCACGGATAACAGTTATCTTAATATTACCTGGGTAGTCCAGATTATCTTCAATTTCCTTACGGACCTTGTGGGCTAAGATAGTTACTTGGTCATCAGAAATTTTGGTAGGCTGTACCATAATCCGAATTTCACGACCAGCTTGGAGCGCAAAGCTCGTTTGCACTCCATCAAAGCCAGAAGCAATTTCTTCTAAATCACGCAAACGCTTGATATAATTTTCAACTGATTCATTACGAGCTCCTGGTCTAGCAGAACTAAGCGCATCGGCTGCCGCAACCAAGACGGCAACAACACTCTCTGGCTCCACATCCCCATGGTGGCTAGCAATCGTATTGATGACAACAGGGTGTTCTTTATACTTCCGAGCAAATTCTGTACCAATCTCAACGTGACTGCCATCAACATCGCGATCAAGTGCTTTTCCTATATCATGCAGAAAACCAGCACGACGGGCCAAAGCCACATTTTCACCAATCTCACCTGCTAAAATGCCAGCCAGTTTACCAACCTCAACCGAATGGCGCAAGACATTCTGTCCATAAGAAGTTCGATACTGCAAGCGTCCCATGATTTTAATCAAATCGGGATGCAGGTTGGGTGCACCGATTTCATAAGCTGCCGCTTCTCCCGCTTCACGAATACGATTGTCAATTTCTTGACGATTTTTCTCAACCAGTTCCTCGATGCGGGCTGGATGGATCCGACCATCTTGAATAAGGGCTTCCAGAGTCATCCGAGCAATCTCACGACGAATAGGATCAAAACCTGATAACACAACGACTTCTGGTGTATCATCAATAATAATATCAATTCCTGTTAAACTCTCAAGCGCTCGGATATTGCGTCCCTCGCGCCCGATGATACGTCCTTTCATACTGTCGTCTGGTAAATGAACAGTCGTAATAGTCTGCTCGGTAACATAATCACCAGCCAAACGCTGCATAGCCTGCGACAAAAGATTTTTGGCTTTTTTATCAACCATACGTTTGACCTCGGCATCAGCTTCCTTAATGCGACTGGCAATATCTTGGGTCAAATCATTTTCAGTCTCAGTTAGGATGACCTCACGCGCCTCTGCTATGGTCATATTAGCTACGCGTTGTAGCTCAACTTGTTTTTCTTCTTCCAATTGTGCGATGTTTGCTTCTCGCTCATCAATGTGTTTAGATTTATCAGAAAGACTTTGTTCTTTGCTATCGAGCAGTTTTTCCTTGCTCGATAAATTATCATCTTTGCGGTCAAGAGTTGAGGCACGTTCTGTTAATCGAGTTTCCATTTGCTTCAATTCTTGTTTTTCAGATTTAAATTCTTTATCAACTTCTTCACGATATTTTCGTGCATCTTCCTTAGCTTCCAGAAGCAGCTCTTTGCGCTCAGACTTCATATCTAATTCAGCCGCTTTTTTGATGTGTTCTGCATCATCTTCGGCTTTCCCGAGGATATTAACAGCTTCTTGTTCAGCATTGAGAAGTGCCAGTTCTGCAGCTTCACGGTCCGACTTTGTTTTTGCGACCATGGCTACATAACCAATACCTAAACCAATGAGGATAGCAACAATCGCTAAAATAATATTTAGCATGTTTTTACCTCAAATCTACTATTGTTTTTCTTAAAAAACTAACTTTAAGTTTAGCATATTTTTAATAATTTCTCAATTTTATTTTACACTAACAAGCATCTCCTCTCTTTTCATTTTTCCAGTAAATTATGGTATGATAAAGCCATTAGATAACTATAAAACATTTAAACAGTGAGGTTGAAGATGTCTAAAGATATTGTTGTAGAAAGTTTTGAATTAGACCATACTATTGTCAAAGCCCCCTACGTCCGCTTAATTTCAGAAGAGTCAGGGCCGATCGGTGATATCATCACAAATTTTGATATCCGCCTCATTCAGCCCAACATGAATTCCATCGATACAGCTGGACTTCACACAATTGAGCATCTCTTAGCTAAACTCATCCGTCAACGTATAGATGGGCTAATTGATTGCTCTCCCTTTGGCTGCCGTACAGGTTTTCATATGATTATATGGGGTAAAAAAGACCCTACTGAAATCGCCAAAGTCATCAAATCTTGCCTAGAAGAAATCGCTGACGGAATTACTTGGGAGGATGTCCCAGGTACTACTATCGAATCTTGTGGCAACTATAAGGATCATAGTCTCCATTCAGCCAAAGAATGGGCTAAATTCATTTTAGCGCAAGGTATTTCAGACAATGCTTTTGAGCGCCACATTGTTTAACTGCTATTTCCGAATACAAAACGAGAGCGGAATCTTCCGCTCTCATTTTTTATCTTTAAGCCCTATTGATGATCCATTAAGTCTCAAATTGCCACTCTCTCATAGTTTTTAATAATCGGTTGGGCGTCCGGAAGCATTTCCGAAGAAGTAACCTGTTTTACAATTGAGAGAGAAAAGGTAGGTTCCATCCGATTTATACATATTATAGTAACCATTGCCATTGATAATATTAACAGGTTCCAAAATATAATCATCTCCCGAGAAATAACCGCGGGATTGGGAGGTTGAGACAATTTTCTCAAGAATACCATCACCAAAAGTCCAAGCGGAATTTCCTGTATCCGCAACAGCAGATTCATTGTAAGGAACACGACTCTTTGAACGCTGTAAGGTGCTTGGATCATAGCTAGTAATACCAGCTTGTCTGATATTACCGCCTGAAGGAATAGCCGCAGAACCTGAATTTGAGCCAGTCCCTGCATCGGCATTTTGGCCGCTCTCGCCGCTCTCCGTTACACTATCTGCCCCTGACGAACTTGAACTAGTCGATGATTTAGCAGCCTCTAATTGCTTACGTCCCTTAGCAATAGCTGACTTTAGCAATTTATTTAAAGTAGTATTGTTGGTCTTTAAGGTATCTTCTGATAAACTATCAAAATCAGCATCAGGTTTAGCCTTAGCATCATCAATAAGTTTACCATCTACGATGACATCCGTATCAAACAGTTTATTAACCGCTTTAATTGCTGTGATTTGCTTATTTAAACCATTATAGTTCGCTTTGGCGTCCTTGTAATAGCTGGTACCATCCAGTTTTTTCAAATCAGACTCAAGATTTGATAGCTTATCAAACTGACTATTTTTTAACTGTGTTTGTTTTTTGTCAATAAAGAAACTATCATAAGATTTTTGAAATTGCTGATAGGCTGATTTACCATTGCTCTTAACATTAGAAGATTCTGATGAAGAAGTTGCCTTTGAAGGCTGGTTCATAAAATAGTTAATTCCAAAACCACTACCAATAATCAAGACCAACAGAGCAAGCAGACCACCGATAATTAATTTCTTGTTTTTATGGCTTAGAGTCATATTGTCACCCATATCAAGGTCCTCTTGACTTTCGACCCCTTTAGTGTCATCATCTATCAAGAAATCCTCATCTTGAACTGATGCCTCCTTAAGCTGATTAGTAGAAAAATCAGAGTCTCCTTTAAGAGGGGCAAATACAACGGTTTCATCAATGAACTCATCAACTTCCTTATTGTCTTGGGAAGCTGGGGCATCATCGCTTGTCTCTTCTGGAGAGGATTCCGAATTATCATCAAGCACACCTTGATTCGCTAATTCTTCACGTTGTTTCTTGATGAAATTATCCAAAGAAGAAGTATCAATATTTTCAAAATCCGATGTTTGTGTTTCAAATTTTTCGGCAGCCACTTGATCACGGTGTTGCTTAATGTACTTATCTAACACGCCGTCATCTTCCGTCACACCGGCTTCAATCTCCTTATGCTTTTGCAGTGCTTCTCGAACCGTCAGATCCTTAGCATCTTCAAAATCAAGTTTATCGTTTTCCTTGGTCATAAATTTCCTTTCTAACTTTCAGTTCGTTTGATGCGCTGCCCGAAATATTGATAGAGGTCAACACGCAGTGTTCCATTATAGAGCTTACGTTTTTTATCAGCAATCGCGCCATACTTTTTTTCAAAATTTTCATCATTGGTTAAAATAAACTTGCTCCAAGTCTTGAGTGGAGCAAAGGTTTTTCCCATCTCATTATACAAGATGTCAACAGCTTTGTCATCCAGCAATCGTTCCCCATAAGGGGGATTTGAAACAATAACACCGTTGACTTTATCTGTTTTTAGGTCTTGAAGTTGCATTTGTTTCAATTTGATAACATCTTGAAGACCAGCTTCCAAAGCATTTTTTTTGGCTAACTCAATCATCCAACCATCAATATCGCTGCCTAAAATATCTAACTCAATATCATAATCTGCCTTATCCTCTGCCTCATCACGCACCTCCTGAATTAAGTCAGAATCCACCCAGTCCCAGCTTTCAAAGGCAAAATCACGGTTAAAACCTGGAGCAATATTCATGCCTATCATAGCGGCTTCAATACAGAAAGTCCCAGACCCACAAGTCGGATCAATAAAAGGCTTGTCAGGGTACCAATTTGACAGCAAAATGATAGCAGCTGCCATATTTTCTTTGATGGGAGCACCACCCTTATCCGTCCGGTAACCCCGTTTAAAGAGACTAGGACCCGTAGTATCAATCATGACCGTCGCTTTATCTTTTAAAATAGAAACTTCAATTTTGAACTCTGCTCCTGTTTCTTGTAGAGGTACCCCTTCGGGGCGATGATAATAGCTCTGCAGTTTTTTTACGACAGCCTTCTTAGAAATCGCTTGAACACTCGGCTCATTGTGCAATTTAGACTTGACACATTTGGCTTTGGAAACAGGAAATTTAGCCCCTAAAGGAAGATAATTTTCCCAATCTAGGGCAAAAATACCTTGAAAAAGCTCCTCAAAAGTGCGAGCAGGGAATTCCCCCACAATAATCTTGATACGATCAGCTGCTCGCAGCCAAAGATTAGTCTCAGCAATTTCACGAACGCCTCCTTTAAAACGGACACGACCATTCTCTACCTGACAGTCCCGGCCAAGATTTCGGATTTCACGCCCTACAACAGCTTCCAAACCAGCTGCAGCTGTCGCCACTAAATTAAATTCTTGTTTCATTCTGTCTCCTACTTTGATACCATCACATAAATAAAAGCTAGCAAAGCTAGCTCCTAAACCTATTATGCAATTTTCTATAAGCCATGTTTTGTTCCAGAGACACTAGGTGCTGCCTCCTTCGATAATCATCTGTCTACCGCTTACGCAGTCAAAATGGTCCGTTCGGATTCCGGCCATCTCATGCCCCGACCAAAATTTGGGTTGCTAGCTTGAGGGGTTTACCGCGTTCCACTTCTGAGTTTCCTCAAGAACTTCGTCACTGTGGCACTTTCAGGATTAGTAGGGCCTATCTTAAGACTTAGCCCGTTTATCCGCCGTAATGTCATCAGACATTCCTAGGCTTATGGTTTTCACCTAGCACAAACACTACTGGCGTCACAGCCAGTGCTAGCATGGACTTTCCTCATACCGACAATTAGACAGTATGCGATTATCCAAAAATTGCACGCTGTTTTAGTCCGCTAATTGCTTACCAAAAACTTCCTTTTCAAGGCGGCTAACACGACGCAAAAGATCAATATTACTAGCTTGAGCAGAAGCCACACTTGCCGTACGCACACCATCACTACCATAAGATGGTGCTACTGGTGCTGCCGGTTGTGATGTTGCTTTTTTAGCATCAGCCTTGAGTTTCTCATTTTCCTTACGGAGTGCTGCAATTTGAGCAGCATAAGTTTCGTAATCCTTGATAACGCTATCTAAAAATTCATCAACTTCATTTTTATCATAACCACGCATGCTGGTTCTAAAATCTTGTTCGTAAATGTCTTTTGGACTAAAAATAATACTTGCCATTCTGCTCTCCATACCTATCTGAAATTCTTATAAGGACCAAGTCCTAGCAAATAATAATTATACAGGCAATAAAACTAAAAATCAAGTCTTTACCGCTCAATCTTCTTCTAAAATTTCGTTTAATTTTTCAAAGGTTAAAAAGTCAACAGGGTAATGTCGCTTTATAGTCATTTGCTTAATAAAAGATTTCAAATTAGTTTCAGCTTCTGGGTCATAAAAGACGTAAGCCTGATTGGTATTATTGATAAGAAACTGCTGATATTTCCTGAACTGTCCGGGGCTTTGATAAGTCTCATAACTGTATTTGAGAAAATCAGCCTGCTTAAAAGTGGCTAATTTCATTTGGTTACCCTCATTCCAGTTCTGACCATGAGTTTGGAAGGGAAATATGACAGCTAATTGAAAATTATACTCCGATTTTAATTCTTGGGCGACTTCAAAGGCCCAAAATTCAAAACCAAGATTGCCAGTAAAAACAAGCCAATCCAGCCCCTGATCACAGTAGCGGAGAATGTTTTTCTTGATGGCTTTTTTGATTATCTCAATTTTAGGATCTTTATCATTAAAAATCCCTAACTCGAAATTTTTGTAACCCGTTACTAGAATTGACGTCATAAACTGTATTCCTTTTGAAAATTATGATATAATGGGATGGCTTATGGAAATAAGTCTGTTTAAGTTAGGAGAACTATGGTTAACTATCCACATAATCTTGTTCGTAAGCCGCTTCCCAAAGTAAAGCAAGAAAAAAAGCATATCAACTTTGCTAATCGGGGGATGAGTTTCGAAGCAGCTATCAATAGGACAAATGAGTATTATTTGTCTCATCAGATTGCTGTCATTCATAAAAAACCAACACCGGTACAAATCGTCAAGGTGGATTATCCTAAACGGAGCCGAGCAAAAATCGTCGAAGCCTATTTCAGACAGGCTTCCACTACCGATTATTCTGGTGTTTATAAAGGTCACTATATTGACTTTGAAGCCAAAGAAACCCACCAGAAGACAGCCATGCCTATGAAGAACTTCCATGCCCATCAAGTGGAACATATGGATCAAGTTCTCAAGCAAAACGGTATCTGTTTTGCTCTTCTTTATTTTTCCAGCTTGAAGGAAACTTATTTCTTACCTGCAAGAGCGCTGATTGATTTCTATCAAATTGATAAAGGAACCAAATCTATGCCCCTTCATTATATCAGAAAAAATGGCATCGAAATCAAAGAAAATGCCTATCCACAAGTCCCATATTTAGACATTATTGACTACCATTTTTTGAACGGAAGTAAAAACTTATGAAAAATTTTAATTTCAAATTTCCAGATTTGAAACAGAGCAGCAAACGCTTATCGAATAAAGTGAAAGCTTTTCGACAAAATGATCGTGGTGGGCACAAGCGTGCCTCAGCACCGCGTCAAAAGATTCGAAATTATCTAAAATATTTTCTGGGAATCCTCGCATCTTTAGTGATTGTCGGTATCATCGCTGGAGCACTCCTCTTTGCCTATTATGTCAGCAGTGCTCCAAGTCTATCCGCAAAAGCCTTGGCTGCAACCAATTCCAGTGTCATCTACGATAAAAATGGCAATGAAATTGCTGACTTAGGTTCAGAGAAACGCATCAGTGCTAAGACGGACGCCATCCCTATCAATTTGGTTAACGCCATTACAGCGATTGAAGACCATCGTTTCTATAAACACCGTGGTGTTGATATTTACCGGATTATCGGAGCTAGCTGGCATAATCTGACCCATTCCAGCACCCAAGGGGGATCAACCCTCGACCAGCAACTGGTTAAGCTAACTTTCTTCTCTACTGATAATTCTGACCGGACACTCAAACGTAAAGCACAAGAAGCTTGGTTAGCTATCCAGATGGAGAAAAAATATAGCAAAGAAGAAATCATGACCTTCTATGTCAATAAGGTTTATATGGGAAATGGCTACTATGGTATGCAAACAGCTGCCCAAGGCTATTACGGTAAATCACTTACCGATTTATCAATCCCTCAACTGGCCTTGTTAGCAGGTTTGCCAAACGCTCCTACTATTTATGACCCTTATACTCATCCTGAATCGGCGAAGAAGCGTCGGGATACTGTTCTTTCACAAATGTATGAAGTCGGCAGCATCAATAAACAAACCTATAAAGAAGCGGTAGCTACTGACATCCACGATGGTCTCATCGAACAGACTGAAAAATCTAGCTACGACGCTTATCTGGATAACTACATTAAAGAGGTCGTTAATCAGGTATCTGAAAAAACCGGAGCTGATATTTACAGTGCAGGTCTCAAAGTTTATACTAATGTAGATACTGCTGCTCAGCAACAGCTTTATGATATCGTTAATTCCGATAACTATGTTCCTTTCCCTGACGATCAAATGCAGGTTGCTACAACTGTTATTGATGTTACGAATGGTAATGTGATTGCTCAAATTGGGGCACGTAAGCAAGATGCTTCAGTTTCAATGGGAACCAACCAAGCAACCTTGACTGACCGTGATTGGGGTTCTACTATGAAACCTATCACTGATTATGCACCAGCTATAGAAGAGGGGGTCTATAACTCCACAGGTGCAACAGTTTCCGACAGTCCTTACAATTACCCAGGCACTTCTACTCCTGTCTACGACTGGGACAGAAAATACATGGGAAACATGTCCATACACACCGCTCTTCAACAATCACGTAATATCCCTGCTGTTAAATCCCTCTATGCTGTCGGTTTAGACCAAGCCAAATCTTTCCTCAGCGGTCTTGGGATTGAATATCCGGAGCTGCAATATGCAAATGCTATTTCAAGTAATACTAGCAGCTCTGATCAAAAATATGGTGCTAGCTCTGAAAAAATGGCCGCCGCCTATGCTGCTTTTGCTAACGGTGGTACCTATTATGAGCCCCTTTACATCAACAAAGTTGAGTTTAGCAATGGCAAGGATCAGACTTTCTCATCAACTGGTTCAAAAGCTATGTCGGATACGACTGCTTACATGATGGTTGATATGATGAAATCCGTCCTTGCTTCCGGTACTGGTACCAAGGCTGCTGTTCCAGGAGCTTTCAACGCTGGTAAAACTGGTACTTCAAACTATTCTGATGATGAATTAACACAGGTTGAAGCCAACACTGGACTCTACAACAGTTCTGTCGGTACCATGGCGCCAGATGAATCCTTCGTCGGTATTACACCACAATATTCAACGGCTGTCTGGACGGGCTATAAGAATCGTCTAACTCCGGTATATGGTACAGGTCTTGATGTTGCAGCGGAGATTTATCAAGCTATGAGTTCTTATCTCTTCACAGCTAATGGCAGCGGGGCTAGCGATTGGACCATGCCATCCGGCCTTTACCGCAGTGGTTCATACCTCACTAAAAGCGGTACTTATGCTTCAACTTACAGCAGCTATAGCACTCCTTACTCATCTTACAGTGAGTCAAGTAGTAACTCTGAAACCCAAACATCAGAGTCTAATGATGATCAGAACGGCGACAGTCAATCAAGTTCCTCTTCTGCGCCAGCAGAATCATCCAATCAAGATGAAGAAGAAGGAGATTAATAACAAAAAGATTTTATTCTACTTATTGAGAATAAAATCTTTTTTGTATTCTTATAATCCAGTGTTACCAAAATAACACCAGTCTTCTAAACGATAAAAGGCTAGGATTGAATATTCTCTCATTTTAGCTTCTATCAACTTATTTTGAAGCCAAGGCTCCCATTGGATCCCAAGGAGCTAAAACTTTTGGTTCAGCTTCATAGGCAGCTAATTCTTGAGCTGTCAAAAATTCTTTTCTGACAACAATTTGGTAGGTATATTCGTCCATCCAGTCATCCGAAGCAACGAAATAACCATCTGACCCGACTTTTTTACCCCAAGAATTTTCAACCTTCCACCTGATAGGTTTATCATCAGCATCCAAATCAACTCCCGTCAAGACCATAGCATGAGTCATCAGACTCTCACTGTAATCCAAACGCCCGGCCTTGTCCTGCGTCAACTCAATATCAAGAGCTGTTTCTAAATCATAGAGTTTAGCTGCCATAACTCCTGACTGGCGATTGCTTGACTGTCCGACATCAGATCCAAACCAGACGGTTTCACCAGCTTGCAATTGATTAATCGCTAACTCTTTAAAGCGATCCATATCAAGATTAAGATAACGCACAGGACGGCTGCCAACCACGTTTCCCAGTAGTTCTACAGTATAGGACTTGCCATAAGGTTTATCTGCAGTAGGAGCATTAATGATCGAAACATAATCTTCTAGCTTAAGCCCAACATACTTTTCATAAAATTCTTGTGGGCTTATATTTTGATCTTTATGGTAATGATCATCCTTATCACGATAAGCAAAATCAAAGCGACGTGGGGGTAAGCCAAGGTTAACAGCTAGGAAGTTAAAAATTTCCTGCAGAAGATTTTCTTTTTGCTTTTGAACGGCAGCTTCATCCACCCCACTGGTAATGAGATCGCGTAAAATCTGAGCATCCTGACGCAAAAGCTTGTTAAGATAGTGGTTGAGCTCTCGACTGTTACTTGACGAAACCGACTCAGGGTAGCTAGATTTAGGGACAACACCATATTTCTCAAAGAGAGAAACAACCATATCCCATTGGCCACCATCTTGTTGGGGAATATCAAGTAAGAATTTGACCTTACGACTGTCAAGTTCTTGGTCAGCCGTTGCAATAACCTTTTCTAAAAACCAGTTTGATTTTTCATATTTATCCCAGAAAAAAGTATGGGCTTGAGAAAGCTCAAAATTTTCCAACTTGAAATCTGAAATAAGCTTATGACGAAAGGTATTGAGAGCAGCGAACATCCAGCAACGACCCGATGCTTTCTGATTAGCCACTTCATCGTTTGTCAGATCAATTGAAAAGGCAAAATCATTGTCAGCACTAGCTTGACGGTTTTCTAAAGACTTTAAAAGTCCATTGTGGCTTACTGCATTTTCAAGAGCACGATATTTGGCATTCGCTTGATAGTCGGCAAACAATTTATCTGTAAAAGCTTGATCAATTTTTGACATATAAAAACTTCCTTCTAAGACTATTATTACAGTTCATTATAATACTTACCAGAAAATATGCAAGCCTTATAAAAACCAATAATCTAGGGCAAATGTTTAAACTTAGAATTGAGAAATAAAATTCATTAAAACTTGCTATTTAAACGGAAAATTCAACAAAGCCAGATTTTATAATTTTATTTGTCAGGAAATATATTTTCAGAATATGATTCCATTCTAAATCCATATTGTGACAAATTATATTCAGACTCTCTTCAAATACGCTACTCAATATTGATATTGCATCCCTTATCTTGGTAAAAAATACTGCTCTCCCTGAAAGAATAAACATTCATTACATGTCAGTTAAGACGGAAAACCCGACTTTATGCGGTTTTTAATTTCTGGAATTTCAGTATACTGCAATAATCAACCGGATAGCTACATTTTGTGAAATAAATTAAATTTGGGTATTTAAAAGCGCCTAGCATATAGACAGTTAGGCCGCTTTTGATATCAATTTTCTTTACCCCTACTATTCTTTATTACATTAATTCTCACAGTCTATCTTCGTTCATAAACTAAATCGGTCATGCCATTATACGACTTTGTTTTTATTAACTTTAATTTTATTTCGTGTTTCGTATTATTAAAAAGTCGAATTCCTGAACCTAAAATCGTTGGAATAACGGTAATATAGTAACTGTCAATTAGATCCTCATCAACTAATTCTTGAATAAGCTTTGCACCTCCACATATCCAAATATCTTTTCCGTCTTTTTCTTTTAAGCGTTGGACTAATTCACTGGGTTTTGTGTTTAAAAAGTGAATCTTTTCGGAAGAAAGATGTTCTTTACTTGTAATGACATAACTCATAAAATCACTATAGACCCACTCAATTGGAGAAAGCTCAGTGACAATCTGATGATAGGTATTCCAGCCCATGATAACAGTATCGATCTCTTTTACAAATTCAGAATAGCTATCAATATTTTCGTTTTCATTTCCATGCCCTCTTAGCCAATCAATATTGCCACTACTGTCTGCGATATAGCCGTCAAGACTCATTGCAATAAATAGTTTTACTTTTTTCAAAACTTTCTCCTCTAATATTATTTAATCCAAGTCATTACAAATTCTTTTTCGTTTGTATTCTTGTCTATGCTTTCGCTTTGTACCGTAAACTGCTCACGTTCATAAAAAGAAACTGCTCTCACATTTTTTTGATAAACACTCAAACTTAAATTGTTTTTCTGCCCTTTAACAAAATTTAACAAGTGACATCCTATTCCTTTTGACTGCTCGGATTCTTTTACAAAAATACCTGCAATATAATTTTCCATTAAGCCAATAAATCCCAGTATCTGATGCATATTAGCATCTTGATAGACATAGATCTCTGCTTGTGGCAACATATACTCTACTTTTGAATAATTTTCTTGCCAGTATTTTTCTGGTATAAAGTTATGTGCTCTTATATTTGCTTCAAGCCATATCTCCATGACAGAAGATAAATCATTTTTTGTAAAGGTCCTTATCATATTTCTCCTTTAATTTTTGATATGTTATTCATTCTTAATTCAAATTCTATCAAATTTGATTCCCCAACAAGGCTGTTAAACCACAGTCATAAGAACAATCTGACAAGGCAATATTTTTTGTACCGATTTTATAAATTATGAATTTAAGATAAGTCTAAATATCATGGGTATCCGGCAATTGAAACTGCCATGAATCCGTTTGTGATGCTACCAATTAACATAGCCTTTGGCTTTAAGAAAGAATCTAAACTTTCGAAAAATTCTTGATAGATGTAATCAACCCACTGCTCGTTTCCCTCATTCGACGTAGATTCACAGTTTTATTTGAACGCGTCACTAAACTTAACAGCTTTGTTTTCTAGTCTATTATGTCTCCTGTACTCATCCTTAGTCTAATAGCTTAGTAAGACTATCTAATTTAATATAGACGGTTCCAGTCGAGTCAAATTATATCATTTTTACTTAAATCGTAAAAATGATATAATTGATGCTGTACTTCATATATTGTTGTCTCTGACAAAGGAGATAATTAGGAAAGGAATCTAGAAAATCTTATGATGAATATGCAAAATATGATGAAGCAAGCTCAAAAGCTTCAGAAACAAATGGAGAAAAAACAAGCTGAATTAGCTGATACGACTTTTGTCGGTAAATCGGCTCAAGATCTCGTTGTGGCTACCTTTACAGGTGATAAGAAACTTGTTTCTATTGACTTTAAAGAAGCCGTTGTTGATCCTGAGGACATTGAAACACTGCAGGATATGACCGCTCAAGCTGTAAATGATGCTCTCAGCCAAATTGAGGATGCTACGCAAAAAATTATGGGAGCCTATGCCGGAAAATTGCCATTCTAATTAAAAAGTTAAGGTTGGGTATATTTTGCCCCAACCTCTTTTTATTTAGCATCTCTATATCTATAAACAATCATCCATTATCCTTCAATCATAAAAATATCTTTTCGAAACAATCTTTGTTATAGTAAATGACGAGGCTGGACAAAAGTCCCGCTTTTTGTTTTAGTCTAGCTTTAGCAGATTAACGCAAAGGTTGATTGGCAGTCCTTATTCCTTGCTAAGCAAATGATCACGGCCAACCTAATCAACTGTGCAAAAAAAAGCGAAACAACAAAATCGAAATTGCAACTTTATCACAATTACCAATTTTTATCCCACTCTCATATCCGTCAAAGGAAAGCTAGCTATAAAGAACACAAATCGCTATGTCATTGCAATGATAAAAGTAACCCTGCAACTGACATTAGGATCCACCTATGCTTGAAGTATTTATCATAATCTGATGATGCTAGAAACAAGATGGGATAATTCTTCAGTTGTTTTTGCTTAGGCTTATCCGCGGCCTTCATGGACGTTTTTAATAGGTTTGGTCGCTTGCTTTGGACACTGGTATTTCAGATTATATCGGTCGCCCCTTAACCTTCAGTATTCTCTTTGTCGTTAATATGTGATGTCACTCAGTCCTGTTTCTTTTTAATAGTCTCTTTATCTTTATAACCGCTATAGCTATTCTCATGACTTGTTACGGTGCTGGCTTTTCATTCATCCCCTCCTTATCTACCTGATATTTTTGGTGCTAAGGAATTGCTGCCCTCTTTGGTCCAATGGGCCCAATGCTTCTATCTGTCACCTCCAATATGTCACAATTCTGTCTAATAAGGCTTATTGTTTTTATTAGTCTCTTTCTCCTAGTTTTCTGCATTTCTCTGGCTTAGAAAACAGCTGAGAAAGAGACTTCCCCTTTAAAAGAACCAGAATAAAATAAGCCTTAAATATGAAATAGGAACTGCCTAATCTGACAGTTCCTATTTCTATTTTCCACCAAACATACGAGCAAAGAAACCTTTGCGCTGGGCTTTCCCTTGTTGATTTTGAATTTCTTCAACTTGAGTTCTGGCTTCATCCAATTCCAGCTTAAGATTTTCGCTGTCCTGCATAGCTGTCAGTGTCAACTGCTGCTGTTGGTCGAGCTGTTTGTCCTTCTGAGCGATTTGGACATCTTTAATATTGAGTTGTTCATTTAACGACGATAACTGCACATCCTTGGTCTTGAGTTGATTGTACAAGCGTTCAATCTCAGCATTCTTCTCATCCACCAAGATTTCCATAAGTTCACGCTGTTTTGTTTCCTCACTGACAGGCTCGTCTTCAAAAATCGTTTTCTTATAAATCTCTTCTAGCTTAATCAAGCCATCGCGGTTTACAACGGTAACCCCTTTGTCATTTTTTTCAACAAACTCCTCAGGGAGCGTTTTTACACGATTATTCACTGCTTGGCGACTGACACCAAGAATTTCAGCCAATTCACTGACAGTCTTTTCAATAGCCATAAAGTCCTCTTTTATCCGGAAAATTTCTTATAAAATAGTATCATAATAGGCCTTTGATGTCAATTTCCTTGCTATTTTAAGCCTTTGTCAACAAGGCCCTTATGGTATAATAAACACATGAAACATTATCAAACAATTATCATTGGCGGGGGGCCTGCTGGCATGATGGCAGCTATCGCCAGCAGTTATTATGGTTTTTCGACACTGCTGCTTGAAAAAAATAAGCGCTTAGGAAAAAAACTAGCCGGTACTGGTGGCGGGCGTTGCAATGTTACTAATAGCGGTGATCTCGACGACCTCATGGCTGGTATTCCCGGCAATGGGCGCTTTCTTTACAGTGTTTTTTCCCAATTTGATAACCATGATATCATCACCTTTTTTCAGGACAATGGTGTTGCTCTTAAAGAAGAGGATCATGGTCGGATGTTCCCAATCACAGACAAGGCTCGAACCATCATCAATGCATTGGAAAAGAAAATTCAAGATCTGGGCGGTCAGGTTTTAATCGATACAGAAGTTGTTTCTGTTAAGAAAAAGGAGGACCTCTTCATCTTGAAATCGGCAGACCAGACCTTCAGCTGTGATAAATTGATTGTGACCACTGGTGGAAAATCCTACCCATCTACAGGATCAACTGGTTTTGGTTACGATATCGCTAGGTACTTCAATATTGATGTCACACCTCTGGAAGCTGCTGAAAGTCCACTGTTGACCGATTTCCCTCACAAGGCTCTTCAAGGAATTTCCCTTTCTGATGTAACTCTCCGCTATGGTAAGCACAAAATCACTCATGACCTTCTCTTTACCCATTTTGGTCTATCTGGACCGGCTGCTCTAAGACTTTCCAGCTTCGTTTCAGAAGGTGAAACCATCGAACTCGATTTATTGCCACAACTATCTTCTTCCGATCTGCTGAACTATTTTTCAAAACAGGGCGAAAAGTCTGTTAAAAATGCCCTAAAAATCTTACTACCCGAACGTTTAGCAAAATTTATAGCAGCTGATTTCCCAGATAAGCTCAAGCAACTAAATCCCCAACAGCTTCAAGAACTCAGTGCCAATATTAAGCAAAGGCCGATTGCCATTACTGGTAAGATGTCGCTGGCAAAATCTTTTGTCACCAAGGGTGGAGTCAATCTCAAAGAAATCAACCCTAAGACTCTGGAAAGCAAAAAGGTCGCTGGTCTGCACTTTGCTGGCGAAGTTATGGATATCAATGCCCATACAGGCGGTTTCAATATTACCTCCGCCCTATGCACAGGTTGGGTAGCCGGCAGTCCTCATTATTGATTTCATAGATTTTATATGAGTTAAACTCAAAATGACTAATTTAAGTTAATTGATAGTTTTCCTTAAGCCAATTTTCAGCGAAAAGACTTATACTACAATTCTTCTTTTCCTATCCTCACCAGCAGCTTTAGCAGTTGCTGGTTTTTGATAGCACTGATTTTTGGGCACAAAATAAGACTTGTTACCAGCCAGAAATAGAATATTTTCTAACAGAAAGTAGATAAGTCTTAATCATATTTTATATTTTCTAATTGCAGAATCCTAAAGATCTGAAAAATCATAAAGCTGGGGGTATTTGGTACATTCAGGATTTTTAGGATGACAAACCTCACGGCCAAACAAAATCATAGCCTGATGGGCAGAGAGCCACTCCTCTTTGGGTAGGACTTCCATGACACGCTTTTCCACTTCCAGTGGGCTTGCCGACTGTTTGACAATCTTATGGTGCTTACTGATGCGCTCAACATGAGTATCCACAGCAAAAGCTGGTATCCCAAAACCGACACTCATGACAACATTAGCTGTCTTACGACCAACACCCGCTAGACTCTCAAGTTCTTTTCTGGTTTGAGGAACTTGACCGCCGAATTCTGACACCAATTGCTGAGCACATTTTTTCAAATACTTTGACTTATTACGATAGAGCCCCAAACGTGAAATATACTTAGCAATATCATCTTCACTAGCCTCAGCCATAGTTTGAGGCGTCGGATAAGCTGTAAACAAGGCTGGAGTAACAATATTAACAGCTGCATCAGTTGTCTGAGCAGACAACATCACGGCTACTAGCAATTCAAAATCATTCTCGAAATTTAAACTGGGCTTGGCATCCGGATAAAGAGCTATGATTTCTTCAATCACTTTACGAGCCCGTTTTTTGGAAAGAACCACATTAACAACCTTTCTTTTATTTATAATAAAACGGTGACTCGCTAGAAGGCTAACCTTAACAGTGCCATACTGATAATACCAGTCAAGACCGCATAAAGGAGTTTTCTCGTTCGCACTGCTACAAAAAGAGTTGGTAGAGCTGCCAATGCTTCTAAACTATTCAGCCTTGGTAGATGACCTATTTTTTCGGTCAAGAGACTGGATAAAGTCAGAGCAAACAAGATCGTTATTGGCAAATAGTTCAAAAAATGTAGGACAAGATCAGGAAGACTGTGATATTTAGCCAATATAAAGGGAGCTACACGAGGAATCCAACTCACCAGAAACCCCAGTAAAATAGCGATTAAAACATAATTAGTAATAGCCATCTAAAATCACCCCCACACCACAGCCAATTAGGGTAGCTAACAAAACAGCTAAAGATTCGGAAACAACTGTAACTAAGACCACATAACTGATAGCAACGGCCAACAAGATTAGAATCAGCTTCTTTGCACCTTCTGAAAGCATCGATGCAACTTGATCAATCCAGAGGCCGATAAACATAGCAATTAAGGCAAAATCTAGTCCGAAACTTTCTGGATTAGGAATAATGTTTCCCAGTAAAGTTCCAATTATTGTTGAAACAACCCAAGCAAAGTAACTAAAAAGGTTGTTACCATGCATCCAGTTATCAGAGATATTTTTATTATGAATATTTTCTCCTAACAAGACACCGTAGCTCTCATCTGTAATCAGGCTGGCGATTCCCATACTATTCCAAAAACTAGTCTCGGTAAAAATGGTTGTAGCATGCAAACTCATGAGCATATTGCGCAGATTGATGAAAAATACTGTCATGGTAATGGTGACCAAATCAGCCTGAGCCACAAACATAGCCACCATGGCAAATTGGGCAGAACCTCCATACACCAGCAAGGACATAAGACCAACTTCAAGAGCTGATAAATTTGCTGCCGCCGCCACTATACCAAAGGCCAAACCAATTGAAATATAACCAAGTGCAGTCGGCAAGGCATCTTTAACCCCGGCTATAAATCCTTTTTTCTGCAATAGTCCCATCCTTCCCTCAATTTTTAAAATATCTATGATTATAACAAAGAAAAACTGCCAAAACAAGCATTCTGGCGGCTCTTAATTCAAACTATCAAAAGCCAAACTTGGTTTAGCATTGAGAGACAAATCAGCAAAGTTTCTCTTGTCATACTCGATCGCAGCAGCTAGAGCAATCATACCAGCATTATCACCACAGAGGCGCAAGGGGGGAATGACCACATTGATATCTTGGATTTCAGTAACTAAACGTTCACGCAACCCCTGATTAGCAGCTACACCACCAGCAACGACCAGAGTTTTTACTGGGTAATCCCGCAAAGCCTTTTTAGTTTTGGTCATCAGCACATCCAAGACTGCTGCTTGGAAGGAAGCACAAAGGTCTTGCGTTGCTAGTTGCTCACCTTTTTGTGAGGCATTGTGATGCAAATTGATAAAGGCCGATTTGAGCCCCGAAAATGAGAAATCCAGATTATCTTCCTTAATCATCGCCCTAGGAAAATCATAGATATCCTGCCCCTTATGAGCTAACTCATCAATTTCACGTCCTGCTGGATAGGTTAAACCCATTACGCGCCCAACCTTATCATAGGCCTCACCTACTGCGTCATCACGCGTCTCCCCAACAATCTGATAATGACCAGATTCTGACACATAAACTAACTCCGTATGTCCACCACTAACCAACAAAGCTAACAAAGGATATTCTAGTTCTTGAACGTCACGCGCAGCCATCAAGTGTCCAGCCATATGATTAACTGGAATCAAGGGCAGCCTATTAGCCCAGGCAAAAGCTTTGGCAGCCGCCATCCCTACTAGGAGAGCACCGACCAAGCCTGGACCATAAGTAACTGCAACAGCTGTTAAATCACTAGCTTCAATACCAGATTCGGTTAGAGCCTCCTTAATACAAAGGGTAATGACTTCGACATGATGGCGGCTGGCCACCTCAGGAACGACCCCGCCAAAACGCTTGTGACTCTCAACCTGACTAGCAATGATATTGCTCAGCAGATCTGTTTCATTTTTCAAAACGGCGACGCTGGTCTCATCGCAAGAAGACTCTATCGCCAAAATATATCTATCTGTCATGGTACTCCTCTCGTTTCATGATAAGGGCATCCTCAGTCGGATCATGGTAATAGTTAGAGCGTTTACCGATAGTGCTGAAACCAAATTTTTCATACAAGGTTTGTGCCGCCTGATTTGACGCTCTTACTTCCAAAAATATCGGTAAATCAACTGTATCTAAATGTGACATCAGCCGGGCGCCTATCCCCTGTTCTTGATGCGATTTTAAAACAGCAATATTAGTCAGCTCTAGTTCACCAACTAAATGCTGCAGAGATAAAAAACCCAGCACTTGCTGATGCTCCGATACAAAAAAATAATCTGTATGCTCCTGCCGCATGTCTTCTAAAATTTGTTCCCTGCTCCAAGGTGATTGATCATAAACATCTGTTAGAATGGCAAGAACTGCTCCTGCTTTTTCTTCTAAGCTTTTCATCTTAAACACGCTTAATATAGTGACTGCTATCTTCTTCCCCATGCGTTTGAAGCCAGTTTTCTTCAGCTTCAACACGCTTAAGGTATTGAGGGACAAAAGCATGGACAGATACAGATTCTGCTTGTAGGCCCCTTTTCCCAAGAGCATAAGCCGAGGGCAGGCTAGGCTGAATATTGGCCTGAGGTAGAGCTTGCAAAATCTGATCTTTAAAATTTTGAACTTCTCCAGTAAAAGTTACAGCATTTGCACTCTGAGCATAAGTCAGAACCTCTTCCAAAGTCAAATAAGAATCGGGTCGAATCGCTTGGCCATCTTCATAAAAGCCAGCATAAACACTGTTGCGCCTAGCATCAATTAGAGGGATCATCAAACCTGTGTGAACTGCCAATGGTAGCAGGGCAAATAGACTTGAAACCCCAACCAAATCGACATTTAAACTATAAGCCAGCGTCTTAGCTGTTGCTACAGCAACGCGCAGACCGGTATAAGAACCCGGTCCTTGAGCCACCACAATCCTATCCAAATCACTCGGTTCCCAACCGACTTGTGCCATTAAAAAATCAATAGTTGGCATGAGACTGATGCTGTGATTTTTCTTACTATTAACAGTAGTTTCTGCTACTAATCGTTCATCTTCCAAGAGAGCGACGGCAAGAGCTATACTGGATGTATCAAATGCTAATAATTTCATAAATCTTCCTTCGATTATTATTTATATAGAAATAACCAGTTTATTTTTCTTCCAAGAAAATCACTGACCTGCAGAACAGGAAAGTCACTATTATAATCCTCTACTATTTTACACTAGTTTGGAGAAATTGTTACCATTTAAAATCAAAAATAATTGATATTTGAACAGAAATAAGAATGAGAAGGCAGCTAAGATCATTTTCCTTAAAATCCTAAAACATCATTTCTATAAATTTGCCTCTATGCTTTTACTAAGCCTTAAAATATGATATACTGTTACTAATTCAACATCACGGTTTAATCTATTACGCGTAAAATAGCATATTTTTTTGTCAAATACAATAATGGTATTCGTATTTGACTGGTTTTTTGTCGTTTAGAATAAACATGATATAAAAGGAAGGAACTATATGATTTATAAAGTTTTATACCAAGAAACAAAAGAGCGTAGCCCTAGACGTGAAACAACTCAAACACTTTATTTGGATATTGATGCTAAGAATGAGCTCGAGGGACGCATTAAGGCTCGTAAATTAGTGGAAGATAATACCGATTACAATATCGAATTTATTGATCTGCTTTCAGATAAACACCTCGAATACGAAAAAGAAACAGGTGCTTTCTCATTAAGGGAGTTCTAATATGTCAAACATCAATCTAAAATCCGAAGAAGTCGGCGTTTATGCCATTGGTGGTTTGGGCGAAATTGGTAAAAACACCTATGGTATCGAATATCAAAATGAAATTATTATCGTTGATGCCGGCATCAAATTCCCAGAAGACGACCTGCTTGGTATTGACTATGTCATTCCTGATTACTCTTACATCGTGGAAAATGTCGATCGTATCAAGGCCCTGGTCATTACCCACGGACACGAAGACCATATCGGTGGTATTCCCTTCCTCCTCAAACAGGCCAACATTCCTATCTATGCTGGTCCTTTGGCCCTAGCCTTGATTCGTGGTAAACTTGAAGAACACGGTCTTTTACGCGATGCCAAGCTTTACGAAATCAATGATAATACGGAGCTGACTTTTAAAAATCTCAGCGTAACCTTTTTCCGTACAACTCACTCTATCCCTGAACCTTTGGGAATCGTCATTCATACACCACAGGGAAAAATTATCTGTACGGGAGATTTCAAATTTGACTTTACTCCAGTTGGAGAACCAGCCGACCTTCACCGTATGGCAGCCTTGGGCGAAGATGGCGTACTCTGCCTTCTGTCAGACTCAACCAATGCTGAAATTCCAACATTCACCAATTCTGAAAAAGTCGTTGGGCAATCCATCATGAGGATTATTGAAGGTATCCATGGACGTATCATTTTTGCCTCGTTTGCCTCCAATATTTTCCGTCTGCAACAAGCAGCCGAAGCGGCTGTAAAAACAGGTCGTAAAATTGCAGTCTTCGGACGTTCTATGGAAAAAGCCATTATCAATGGAATTGAATTAGGCTATATAAAGGTTCCAAACGATACTTTTATCGAACCCAATGAAATAAAAGACTATCACGCCAGTGAAATTTTAATCATGTGTACGGGTAGCCAAGGAGAATCCATGGCAGCTCTGGCACGCATTGCTAACGGTACTCATCGTCAAGTTACCTTACAGCCTGGTGATACTGTTATCTTCTCGTCCAGTCCAATCCCTGGCAATACAACCAGTGTTAACAAGCTGATTAATACCATCCAGGAAGCCGGTGTTGAAGTTATTCACGGTAAGATTAACAATATCCATACTTCTGGTCACGGTGGTCAGCAAGAGCAAAAACTCATGCTTCGTCTGATTAAGCCAAAATTCTTTATGCCTGTTCACGGTGAGTACCGCATGCAGAAGGTACACGCTGGACTAGCAGAAGATACCGGAGTTCCTAAGGAGAATATCTTTATCATGGAAAACGGTGATGTTCTAGCCCTCACCAAGGATTCTGCACGACGTGCTGGTCATTTCAATGCACAGGATATCTATGTTGATGGAAATGGTATCGGTGATATTGGTACAGCAGTCCTGCGCGATCGACGAGATCTATCCGAAGACGGAGTAGTCTTAGCTGTTGCAACCGTTGATTTCAAGACCAAAATGATCCTAGCAGGTCCAGATATTCTCAGTCGCGGATTCGTTTATATGCGCGAATCCGGCGATCTTATCCGCCAAGGTCAACGTATACTCTTCAATGCTATCCGCATTGCTTTAAAAAATAAAGATGCCAGCATCCAGAGTGTCAATGGAGCTATCGTCAATGCCCTGAGACCTTTCCTATATGAACAAACTGAGCGCGAACCTATTATCATCCCAATGATCTTAACACCAGATAATGATAATTAAAAAGGAATTGGATACGAAATCCGATTCCTTTTTCTATCAACAATTTAATTTGGATAAATATAGCTTACTTCACCTGAAGTGACGCTGTTGTTAGGATCAAACCAACCACGGTAGTTGTTGATTTCTTGTTGATCATTATAGTTAGCCTCAAGAACTTGAATTTGGCCATCAGCACTAACTTCTGTAACATAGGCCACGTGTCCATAACCACCATCAGTCCAACAGATAATAGAGCCTGCTTGTGGGGTAGAACCTACAGTATAGCCTTGGCTTGAAGCACTGACAGCCCAGTCGCCACCATTACCCCACCAGTCACCTGCCCAACCAGCCAACTGTTTAACACCCCAAGTACACTGCCCAACAGGGTAAGTATTGACCGCAGTGTTCAGTGAGAGATCTGTCTCATTTTGATTAACAGAAGGATCTGATGAAACATCAGTAGATGATACTGGTGCAGCAGACGCTGGAGCCGCCCCATTTACTTCAATCGTTTGGCCAGGTAAGATTAAACTAGAAACAGTCATTCCATTATCAGAAGCTAACTGATAAGGATCCACACCATTTTGGTCAGCAATACTAAAAAAACTATCTCCAGATTGAATAGTATAGGTTTCAGCTACTGCTGCTTGACTAAATAAGCACAGTGTTGCAGTGGTGGCAGTAAAAAGACCAGCAATTGATAATTTTTTATTCATCTTAATACAAATTCCTCTCATTCAGTGAAAATAAAATCTCAGTAAAAGAACCCGAAAAACAGGTTCAATTTTGAGTATGATCCTAGTTTAACAGGAAAAAATGACAAACTTGTTAATTGCAAGTTAAAAAAACAGTTATTCTGATGACAATTTTTTTAAAATATTGTTTTAATCAAATAGATACAAAAAAAGAGTGGAACAAAATCGGTAAATTGTGATAAAATCGCAATTTAGATTTGTTGTCCTTCCTTTTTTCTGAACAGTTGATTAACTTGGCCGCTATCACTTGCCTAGCAAGGGATAAGGACTGCCAATCAATCCTTTCGTTAATCTGCTAAAGCTAGAGCAAAACAAAAAAGGCAGGACTTTGTCCCAGCCTCTTTGACAGGAAAAATATCATTAGTATAAATCTAAATAAGTGTCCACTTCCCATTGTGATACAAAGGCAGCATAGCTAGACCACTCTAACTGTTTAGATTCAACAAAGTTAGCAACAATGTGTTCTCCTAAAGCTGCTTTGACAACTTCATCTTCTTGGAGCGCTTTGACAGCATTGTGAAGAGTGGAAGGAAGATCACGAATACCATCTTCCTTTCGTTCCTGTGCCGTCATAACATAAATATTAGATTCAACTGGTGCCGGCGCTTCTGTTTTATTTTCAATTCCATCAAGTCCAGATTCAAGAAGAACGGCCAGTGCCAAATAAGGATTGGCAGTCGGATCAACCGAACGCAATTCAAGACGGGTACTCATGCCACGAGAAGCAGGAACACGAATCAGGGGTGATCGGTTGCGGCCAGCCCAAGCAATATAGACAGGTGCTTCATAACCAGGAACCAAACGTTTGTATGAGTTGACCGTTGGATTCATCACGGCTGTGAAGTTGTAGGCGTGCTCCATTAAGCCACCGAGGAAATAGTAAGCATTTTTAGATAACTGCATGCCTCTTGGATCTTCTGGGTCAAAGAAAGCATTTTTTCCATCCGAAGTGAAGAGAGACATATTACAGTGCATCCCTGAACCGTTGATTCCAAATTTCGGCTTAGCCATAAAGGTTGCATAAAGACCGTGCTTACGCGCAATAGTTTTAACAACCAGTTTGAAAAGCTGAATCTTGTCACAAGCTTTTAAAACTTCCTCATATTTGAAGTCAATCTCATGCTGTCCCACAGCTACCTCATGGTGACTGGCTTCAACTTCAAATCCCATATCCGTCAAAACATTAACAATTTCACGGCGAGTATTGTCAGCAAGGTCTGTTGGCGCCAAGTCAAAATATCCCCCCTTATCATTAACATCCAGTGTCGGTTCACCTTTTTCATCCAGTTTAAACAGGAAAAATTCAGGTTCAGGACCAAGATTGAAAGAACCAAAGCCAAGTTCTTGCATATGTTTCAGCGCACGTTTTAAGTTTCCGCGCGGATCTCCTGCAAATGGCTCACCTTCTGGTGTGTAAATATCACAGATCAAGCCTGCAACACGTCCATTTTCATTTCCCCAGGGAAAAACAGTCCATGTATCAAGATCAGGATACAAATACATGTCAGACTCATTGATGCGGACAAAACCTTCAATAGATGATCCGTCAAACATAGCCTTGTTTGAAAGTACCTTGTTCAGTTGCTCTTCAGTTGCAGGGATTTCCACATTTTTGAGTGTTCCCGCAATATCTGAAAACATCAAACGTAGAAAAGTAACATTCTTTTCTTTGACTTCGCGACGGATATCATCTGCTGTGATTGCCATAATGGCCTCCTTTAAATATAAAAAATGATAAATTATATAATCGTATATTACATACGAAAACTACCTAAGTGAGAATCGGGGGAAGTAAATCTAGCTTGATTTTTTAATTCGTTATGTAGAAGACGGCGAACTTCAGCATCAGTTAATACTTTCTTATCACTAATACCTTGTTCTCGTCTGGCATATTCTTTTTTAATGTCAGCAATATTTAGTCCCTCATCCAGAAAATCTTTGATTTCTAGCAACACATCCATGTCATTCAGAGAATACTGACGACGATTACCAGAACTACGGTCCGGAGTTATAAGACCTTGATCTTCATAATAACGAATCTGTCTAGCTGTCAAATCGGTTAGCTTCATAACTGAACCAATAGGAAAAACAGCTAGAGAACGCCTGAATTCTTTTTCGCGCATAAAAACTCCTTTCGACACCATTATATCTAAAAATTCTGTCCTGTCAAGGGGTTGTGTCACATTTTATGACATATAAATAAAGAGGGACATAGTCGTGATTTTTCAGAAATTAAGATAGGAGATCATCCTGCTGTTATAGCTAGTTTACATAAAGAAACTGTAACGGTTAGCTTAACTTTTAGTCGCTATCTTTATTAGAAAAAAATTCAATGATTTTAAAATCAATATTGACCAAGGTTGCTACAAAAACACCAATAAAAGTCTCTCCTATCCTAGCCATCGTATAGAGGAAAGTATCTCCTGTTGGAATAGATAAAGTAATAATCAAAAGGGCAGAAACTGCACCAATAATACCAGCCTTATTATCAATAGCAACATTGGTCATAATAGTCAGCATTGTAAAGACAGGAATAAAGACCAGCATTATCCAAATATTGTGGTTAAACAGCGCACTGATTCCAAAATAAAGAAGCGAATAAAATCCACCTATAGTATTCCCCATAATACGGGATCTGCCAAAATGCACACTCTGATCAAAATCTTGTCTCAGGCTAAAGACTGCCGTCAAAGCACCAACTTGAAAACCTTCAAATCCAAAGAAGGAAAACAGAACCAAGACTAAAAAGACTGCGAGCCCCGTCTTAAGAGTCCGCATCCCTAACTTAAATTCGTGAGGATTAAAACGAAACCATCCCAAAATGAAATTCCTGCCTTCTAAAAATTCACCCTCTATTTTATCATAGATTTAGACGATCAACAAAATTTTCTGACAATTCCTTCAATCAAAATCAAATTGAAAAGTCAATAGCACCAATAGTGAAAATGGATTTGAAGTAGCAGACGCCAATATGAATCCTTTCTCACTCATCCCACATAAAACGGGCTTTTAATTTTTCCTCATAAGACGTCCCCTTAATAAAAGCTTTAAAAGGCTGACTAAGCGCTTTAAAGTCAATCCCTTCTTCTAATAGCTGTCGATCATAATGAGTCTTAATAGCCAGAATTTTTGGAATAAGATCCTGCCCCCCAGATGACAAGGATAAAAAAGAGGTCCTTCGGTCTTTCTCAGAAATTTCCTTAATAACCAAGCCCTTTTTTATGAGGGAACTGATCAAACGACTAGGACTCTTTCCCTCGCAAATCAATAGATTACCTAATTTTTTTAAGGATAAAGTGCCAAACTCCTGCAGAACAAGAAGTACTTCACTCTGATTGGATGTTATACATAGAGGAGCCAATAAATGGGTTAGCTCTTTATTCACAATATTTTCGACACTTTTAAATAAGTAGCGAAAACGGGTTGCCTCGTATACTGACATAATCTCCCTTCTATTTCAGTCTCCTACTATTCTACAATAGTTCAGGTAAATTGTTGACAATAAAATCCTAAAAGACTAAATAAACTCAATTAGATGACATGTCATCTAATTAAAATTTATTTCTAAAAAGGAGTTTATACATGAATACAGCCCACTCTCCCCGCATTATCAAACACGCCTTTATCACAGGGGCAACTGGCTTACTGGGTAACAATCTGGTTCGTGCCTTACTCAAGGAAAATATCCAGCTTACTGCTCTTGTATGTTCCATGGATAAAGCTAAACAACAGTTTGACAATTTACCTATTCATTTTGTGCAAGGAGATATACTAAAGCCTGAAAGCTACAAATCTTACCTATCTGATTGTGACAGTCTCTTCCACACGGCCACTTTTTTCCGCGACAGCCATAAAGGCGGAAAGCATTGACAGGAACTTTATGATACCAATGTTACAGGCACTCTCAATCTCCTGCAGACCGCCTATGATGCTGGTATCCGCTACATTGTCCATACCTCGTCCATCGCTGTTCTCAAAGGCAAGCCCAATCAGCTCATTGATGAAACCATGGCACGCGACCCAAATACCAAAATTGAGTACTATCGCAGCAAAATCCTCAGTGAAGAGACCGACAAAGATTTTCTTGCAAAACACCGCGATTTATTTCTAACTTTTGTCCTACCAGGATCTATGTATGGACCTGGTGACCTGGGAGCAACCTCTACCGGTCAATTGGCTTTAGATTATATGCAGCAAAAATTGACAGGAATCATTAAGGCTAGTTACAGTGTTGTAGATGCTAGAGACGTGGCGGATATTCATATCCGAGCTATGAAGTATGGGCGCAGCGGAGAGCGGTATCTAGCTGCTGGCCAATATATGACCATGGCAGAAGTGATGAAAACCTTAGAGACTGTTACAGGAATTCCTGCACCAAAAAGGAAAATTTCCAAACCTTTACTTCGACTATTTGCTATTTGGAATGAAATCTACCACCGAATTACTGGTAAGCCCGTCTTAATCAGTAAAGATTTAGTAGAGCTCTTTGCCGAGGAATACCAATGTACTCATTTTGATCCTGCGAAGACGGAAAAAGAGTTGGGCGGCCGATTCAGGTCAGTAGAAGATACCTTGCTGGATACGGCCTGCTGGTATCGCAATCATGGGTATTTGAATTAAGAAAGAAAGCAGAGTTTGAAACTAGGTTTGTTTCAAACTCTTCATTTATTAACTTTATGCATCAATGCGCAATCGTTGAGTGACTTCTAAGTTAGTTGATAAAACAGCAACTCTTACAGCTCTACTCAACTTTATGAAGGCGGGATGATAAAATCGAATTTCTTCAAAATTACCGATTTTTGTCCCACTCTCTGTTTTTTATCATTTAAACAAATCAACCAACTCTTCTTACCGAAAGATCTTATTTACCAGCGAAGTACTTGGCCAAGGTTGGCAAGATTTTATATCTTGCTAGTGCTAAATCTCGTAGAAAGTCTATGCGATGTACATAAAAAAGACGCATTAGCGTCTCAGACCGAAGACAAACTTCTTTTTGGAGGTTTGTCTTTTTTGGTGTCTCTTATCTTTAAGATGAAAAATGGA
>NZ_JBHSAC010000006.1:0-11767 GCF_042649885.1 Streptococcus dentapri
TTTAGTATACTCCTAAACAGAGCAAAAAGCTCTTAGAAATGCAATTCCAAGAGCTTTGTCTTCAGTCTGAAATAGGTTACAAGTTTATTACTTGTAACCTATTTTGCTTTTTATTTATTAAAAAATTCTTGAACATTGGCATAGCTAAGACTGTCGCCAACAAAATAAATCCTGTCGCCTCGCTCAATTCTCGCATGAGGTCCTGGTGAAACAATGAGCTTTTCTTCGTGCTCAATGGCAATAATTGTCGCCCCTGTTTCCTTCCAAAATTTCAAATCTCCTAACTCTTTTCCAAAATAGCTACTATCTTGTTCTATCAAATATTCATACATATCAAAAGGAAATCGCTTGGTCAGTAGTCTGTTTTGGGAAATTAAATCATCAATCAGACGCGATAATTGTCGCAACTCACTTTCTTGTTGGTTAATATTGCTATGGATTTCAGATTTTAATACATTAAGCGAATGTGTAGCCTCAAAAGTTTCAAGAAATTCCTTGGCTTTCTCCTTGGAGACCACTCTGACCCCGCTACCATGCCTGACCTCAACAATATCAAGGTCAACCAAGATATTAATAGCTTTCCTAGCTGTCTCTGGTGATACATTAAAATTACTAGCCAGAGTGGAGCGAGATTTCATTTTTTCCCCCACTAAATATTTGCCTTCTACAATACGTTTAGCAATACCGACAGCCACCTGTTGATAACGCGACTGTTTGGTTTTTGAAATAAGTTCCGCCATTATTCCCTACTTCTTTTTTTATCTATTGTAATGTTAATTATACAATTAAGCAAGATGAAACTATAAAAATACTATAGCATATAAATTTGTCAGACAAAAGAAACTGAGCACAAAACTCAGCATCTTTAAAATTTTAATTGATATTTTCCCATCGCCAATTTTGTACTTCTGGGATATCATCACCATTTTCACGAATGTAGCCCGTGTGATAAGTTAACTTAGCGTCCATTTCTTGGGTAAAGGCTTGTGCTTCATTACCCAAAACAGCCTGAGCAGCATTTTTAGCAATATGGAAACGATCCATTTCTGATAAGACACGCATATCAAATGGTGTTGTAATATCACCATTTTCGCGGTAACCATGAATAGAAACATTGTGATTGGCACGGTCAAAGAAGAGATCACGAATTTGACCTTCATAGCCATGATAGGCAAAAATGATTGGTTTATCAGTCGTGAAGAGTTTGTTAAAGACTTCATCTGAGAGACCGCGCGGATCAACTTTAGGAGAGCGCAATTTTAAGATATCAACCACATTGATGAAGCGAAGCTTGATAGTGGGAAAAGCCTTATGTAGGATGGAAATACCGGCAAGAACTTCCAGATTTGGTTCCGTTCCGGCTGCTGCAAAGACAATATCGGGTTCCTCATCAACTGAAACAGTGGATGCCCAATCAATCACCTTATAGCCTTGATAAATTAATTCTTCCGCTTCAGCAACAGAGTAAAATTGAGGACGTGGATGTTTGGAAGTCACAATCACATTGATCTTATCTTCATCGGCCAAAGCATGTTCCATCACTGCAAAGAGAGAATTGGAATCGGCTGGTAGATATTCCCGAATAAATTCTGGTGTCTTTTCTCCAAGGTGAGTCAAGAGACCAGGATCTTGGTGGGTATAGCCATTGTGATCCTGTTGGAAAACGGTTGAGGTCGCTATCAGATTGAGTGATGGATAATTCTTCCGCCAGTCCGTATGCGTTTTCGATTTGCGCAACCATTTGAAATGCTGGGTAATCATAGAATCCACAACACGTAAGAAGGATTCATAAGAAGCAAAGAAACCGTGACGACCTGTTAAGACATAGCCTTCAAGGAAGCCTTCCGCCTGATGTTCTGACAGCTGCGAATCAATTACCCGACCAACTGGCGATAGCCATTCATCATAAGAAGTATCACGAGGAGCCAACCATTGACGATTGGTAACATTAAAGACATTATTAAGTCGATTAGACTTAGTTTCATCTGGTCCAAAAATACGGAAATTATCTGGATTAGCCTCGATAAGATCGGCGATATAGTTTCCAAACTCAATCATATCTTGCTTCATGATTGCTCCCGGAGCTGATATATCAATGGCATGTTTGCGCCAATCAGCTAAGTCTAATTTTTTAACAACACCGGCATTTGTAACCGGGTTCATGGACATCCTACGATCACCTTTAGGAGAGATAGTACGAATATCCGCCTTAACATATCCTTTCTCATCAAAAAGTTCTTCCGGACGATAGGATTTGAGCCAGTTGGTCAGGACATCGATGTGTTCCATATGACCTGCTTCAACCGGAATAGGCACTTGATGGGCACGAAAGCCCCCTTCAATCGGTTCACCCTCCCATCCTTTTGGACCGGTCCAACCTTTTGGAATACGAACAATCAACACTGGCCAAGCAGCCTGACTAGCCTCTTGTGCCGAATGCTTTCGCGCTTCCATTTGGATAGCTTTTATTTCTTCGATAACCTCATCTAAGGTAGCCGCCATTTGCCCATGAAGCACCGCTGCATCTGTTCCTTCAACAAAATAAGGTTTCCATCCGAGACCCTCAAATAGCTGTGCCAACTCTTCATCTGCTTTACGAGCCATGATAGTTGGATTATGGATTTTTCCGCCATTGACATAGAGAATCGGCAACACTGCACCATCATTGACAGGATTGATAAAAGTATTTGAGAACCAACCGGCATTAAGTGGGCCTGTTTCAGCTTCTCCATCACCAATAACAGTCGCAGCAATCACATCTGGATTATCAAGAATTGCACCAGTCGCATGTGACAAGGCGTAACCGAGTTCCCCACCTTCATGGATAGATCCTGGTGTTTCAGGAGCCGCATGCGAAGCGATACCACCTGGAAAAGAGAAAATTTTACACAATTCCTTCAAACCAGATTCATCTTGTGTAATATCTGGATAGCGTTCCGAATAAGAACCATCAATATAGGAATTGGATACCATAACCTGTCCACCATGCCCAGGTCCTTCAATATAAAACATGTCAAGATCATATTTATTGATGACACGATTAAGGTGGGCATAGATAAAGTTTTGACCTGAGATAGTTCCCCAGTGACCAATTGGGTGGACCTTCACATCATCTTTAGTCACTTCCCGACGGAGCAGGGGATTATCTTTCAAATACATCTGAGCTACTGAAATGTAATTAGCAGCTCGCCACCATGCATCTACCTTAGCAAGATAATCCTTGCTGTTAAAATTTGTTGTCATATTGATAGTCTTCTTTCTAAAAATTACTTTTTTGAAAAATATCCACACATCGTGCGACATGCGGATATTGAATTGTTATAAAAATATCAAAATTTATTGGGCGACAATTAAGTCTACAACTGAACTCTGCTTAACAATAATAGAGCAAACTACTATGTCAGATAAACTGGCCTCATGATTAAAGAAATAATTACAAGAGAGCCTTGAATTGAATATTGGAATCATATTCAAAGGCATCATCAAAGCCACGTGGATGATGGTATTCAATACGATCTTTGTCTTGAGGATAAGTGTACTTACCGCCAACTTCCCAGATAAATGGATGGAATTGGTACTGGAGACGTTCTTTGCGCATTTTCCAAAGCGCTAGAATTTCATCTGTTGATGCCATAAAGTTAGACCAAATATCATAGTGAACAGGGATAATAACTTTAGCACGTAGATTTTCCGCCATACGCAGCAAATCAATAGAAGTCATTTTATCTTGGATACCTACTGGGTTGTCACCATAATTATTAATGGCAACATCAATATTATAATCTTTACCATGTTTTGCAAAATAGTTTGAAAAATGAGAGTCGGCTCCATGATAAATCGTTCCGCCAGGTGTTTCAAAAATATAGTTAACTGCCTTGCGAGCCATTTCCTCATCAGTTACAGCTAAACCACTAAGATCATCATTGTTTTCTTTAGCTCCCTCAACTGGCAGAGTAACTAGACAGGTACGGTCAAAGGATTCAACAGCAGTTACCTTGATATCTTTAAATTCAAAGCTCTCACCTGGTTTGATAACGATGATACGGTCTTCAGGAACACCCCATTTTTTCCAAATTTCGCCACATTCATATGGTCCAACAAATTTGACATGATCTAATTTGGGATTATTAACAATAGCGGCAGCTGTATTGATATCAATATGATCACTGTGAAAATGAGAAACAAGATAATAATCTAATTCATTGATAGCAAAGGGGTCAATAACCATGGGCTGTACACGAAGATTGGGCTGTAATTTACGAACACCAGCCATATTAGCCATCTGGTGACCCCAAACCATATCTTTTACTTTCTTAGTTGATTTGCCGCGATTTGACCAAAGATCCATAACAATATTGGCTCCACCAGGCGTCTTAATCCAAACACCGCAGTTACCCAGCCACCACATAGCAAAATTACCTGCAGGAACGGCTTCTTCTTCAATTTCTTCGTTGAGCCAAGTTCCCCATTCTGGGAAGGTACTTAAAATCCATGATTCTCTTGTAATATCTTTTACATTAGCCATTTTTAATTCCTCCTACATCTTGAATGTTTAATTTATTCCACATGTTTATAATACCGCTGCCAAATAATTTATAAAAGACCAAATAAAGCACAAGCTTGTGTTCATATTTGGACTGTTTATTTTTTAATCATGCTCAGCCTATTTGACTTAAGCATGTCCTATGGCTTAATTTATCATCTCTTTATTTATCTAAAAAATAGGCCTGAGAATACTTGTCCCAGACCTTATTCACTAAAGTAGCTCTGTTTCTTGTTAAGATCATGGAGTAGTTCTTCATTGATCAAACGCGCTATTTTTGTTTTAAGAGCATAAGAATCACTGTCATTTTTAACATAATGACGAATATAGGCTTCTAACTTTTTATCAAAATCATTCTGTTCTGTTTGTCCTTGCTGCTTGGCAAAACGAATCAATTTAATAACATCATCATCTCTTAAAATAGAATGTACAAAAAGGGTTGGCAGCTGCGTGTCTAGCGTATCGTTTGTTGAAATAACTAAATCAACAGCAATAATATCTGCAATACTGTGAAATTGTTCAGATGTCAAAACAGCTTCAATCTTACTATGGGGTAAATAGGCTTTACACTGTTGCATAAATAATTTTTGCACACCAATTCCCTCATCACAAACTAAAGCCAAGCTTTTTGGCGGTATTGGTTTGACCTCCGACTGTTCCAACTCACCACCAATATGAATGGTGATATAAGCAATATCATCATCGTTCATTTTAATAAACCAAGCATTTTCCAAAATCGAAAGACAGTCCTTGGTCATGGCAAATAAGTCTGCATATTTGGTTTTGATTTGGTCTGTCAAAGGATTCGCCGAGACAATCCCATAAGTCTTTCTAAAAAGAAGCGCCTTACAATGGGTTAATAACTGATTGAGTAAGAGTTGCTTATTCTTAAAATGGACATGATAATCAAGCTCAAAAGCATTTATAAAATGAGTTAAAATCTGCCGCATATCATCATAATCATGACTTTCAAGATGCTTATCTCGATCTTTTCGATAAGATAAGAGTAAAACAGCGATTAAAGAGATTTCAATCTCATCTAAGGCCATATCAAATTTTTTGTTTAAATCTTCTCTTAGATGTTGCGCAATTTCATGCTCCTTACGCTCTTTTATAGGAGAAAATTCTCTTAATAAATCTCTTTGTTCAGGCTCAGATAGGCCTAAGTTCTGATAACTTAAAAGCTGATAAGGTAGGGTAGCAGCCATAAAATGGATATCTTGGTCATTAATTTTTTTACCAAGCAAGGCTTGAGATGCTTGTAATTCTCCTTTTATAAAATCTGAAACATCATCAGAAAAGTAAGCTGATAGATTGGCAAAATCCCTTAATCTATCACGCATAATAGCAATAAAATTAGGATTACTGTCTGTATAAATGGTATGAAGAAGCTTATTTAAATATTGCATTTTAGAGAGAGGGTGGCATTCCAAATAGTAGCCTCTGGACTTAGTGGTCTGCAGCTGAATACTATATTGCTCAAAAGAAAGACGCTGCCGAAGTTCATTGAGGTCATTAAGAATAGTATTACGAGAAACATCATTGATTTGCATCAATTTTTCAATGGTAACACGGTCTTTGGCAACAGCAATATAGGCAATGCTAAGTAAAAGACGCTCCTGCATACTCATCACATAAGAATTATCATCTAAATCAGCCAACAGGCTTTGACAGGCTGTTTTTTGCTGTGGTGAAAGCAAAATACCTATACGGGGATAACTGATAATTTTGGGAATGTCAGATGGCAGGGCTCCATTTATTTTGTCAAGATGATAATAAACTTTACGTCTAGACTGACCTAAAGCCTTAGAAATACTCATGACTGTCTTATGTTCTTCCAACTTTATTAAATAAGAAAGAAGATCATAACTATTTCTATCTAAAATAATCATTTTTACTTCCTTCACTAAGGGTCCTTATGTTCATTATAGCACACTTTTGAGACGAAACCTGAAACTTTTAAGCCTGACAGTTGGCATTCTAAAATAAATTCTAATGTTTAACTTTTAATAAATCCTTCGATTCTATCTTCCGTTCTGACCTATTACATTTAAGATAGAACTGGGCAATTCCTAATTTCTCTTCTGCAGATTTTGGATATATGAAAACTCCTCTCATAGTTTCTAGTGAATTTTGTTTTTTCACTGTCCACTATAGAGGAGTATATCACTGTTTCAAACCTCTTAAATTTTTTTATTATAATTAATCGTTAGTGACTGTCTCCTTTTTGCCCATAGTAGGCATTTTTACCGTGTTTGCGAAGATAGTGTTTGTCTTTCAAAGCTTGCGGCACTTCTTCGACCTGAGGGTTGATACTTTCAGTATAACGTGCCATACGGGCAGCTTCTTCCAACACAACGGCATTGTAAACTGCAGATTTTTCATCCTTACCCCAAGAAAAAGGACCGTGGTTGCGCACTGTAACACCTGAAACGGCTAAAGGCTCTAGACTGCGTTTGGCGAATTCTTCGATGATAACCTTGCCAGTTTCTTTTTCGTATTCCCCATTAATTTCCTCAGCTGTCAGCGCTCTGGCGCAAGGAATTGGACCATAGAAGGTATCAGCATGAGTTGTTCCATAACATGGAATATCCCGACCAGCCTGAGCCCAAGCTACTCCTTCAGTTGAGTGAGTGTGGACAATGCCTCCAATTTCAGGCCAAGCCTTATAGAGCTCAACATGGGTAGGCAAATCAGACGATGGATTGAGATCCCCTTCAACAATAGTACCATCAAGGTCTGTCACTACCATATTCTCAGGAGAAAGTTTATCATAATCAACACCTGAAGGTTTGATAGCAATGTAGCCTTGTTCTCTGTCAATTGCCGATACATTGCCCCAGGTAAATTTTACCAGACCATGCTCCGGCAATTCCATATTAGCATCATACACGCGTTTTCTTAATTCTGGTACTAACATTTATCGTAACCCCGCTTTCTCAATCAGTGGATAAAGGAAATCCTGTGCTTCTTTGATTGCAGCTTTTGTTTCCTCAACTGTTTCACAATTTTCAGACCACATTTCAATTAAGAATGGGCCATTATAGTTAGTTTTCTTTAAAACATCAAACATTTGTTCCCAGTCTACACAGCCTTGACCAAATGGCACATCACGGAATTGTCCTTTTGATCTTTCTGTAACCGCATAAGTATCTTTTAGATGGAGAGCTGCGATGGATTGATGCCCAATGTAGAATTCGCTCCAGAGGTCATTGCTCCAAGCCGAAACATTTCCAGTATCAGGATAGGCAAAGAGATAAGGGGAGTCAATTTCTTTTTCGACAGCTAGGTACTTTTCAATAGAATTAATGAAAGGATCATCCATAATTTCAATGGATAGGATAACTTGTGCTTCTTCAGCCCAAGTACAGGCCTTTCGTAAATTTTTAATAAAACGAGCGCGGGTTGCTGGAGATTTTTCTTCATAATAGACATCATATCCTGCCAGTTGAATATTACGAATTCCCAAATCCTGAGCAAATTCAATACATTTCTTGGTAATTTCTAATGATTTAGCTTCTATTTCAGAATCGTTGGAACCCAGCGGATAACGGCGTAAACCACTAAAAGTGATGCTTGGAACACGGATTCCCGTTTCATAGATAGCTTTAATCAGCTCTAAACGTTCTTCTTTAGACCAATCCAAGCGAGCCAAGCGCTCGTCACTTTCATCAATGGACAATTCAACAAAATCAAAACCAAGCTCTTTGGCAAAATTCAAGCGCTCCAGCCAAGTAAAATGCTTAGGCGTTGCTTTTTCATAAATACCAATTGGACGAGCCATAGACCTCACCCCCAGATGCGACGAATTTCGTCTTTGAAAGCACGAGCTGCTGCAGCCGGATCAAGAGCTTCAGTGATTCCACGACCAGCGATAAAGGTAAAGACATCAACACCTTCAAACAATTTCAGAGTATCGGTTGATAGACCACCAGTGACAGAAACCCTGAAGCCCATATCAATCAGTTTTTTAACCTTGCTGAGATCCTTTTCACCCCAAGTTTCACCAGCAAGCAAAGCATCGCGTGACTGATGATAAATTGCTTGTGAAATACCAGCATCTAACCATTGTTGAGCCTGTTCAAATGTCCAGTCTCCATACAATTCAATCTGAATTTCACCCTTGTCACCACGTTCTTCTTTAATAGCCTTTAGGGCAGCCTCCATTGTTGGAATAGTTGCACAGCAAATACAAGTCATCCAATCAGCACCGCGAACAGCATTATTTTTAGCAACCGTACCACCAGCATCAGCACACTTTGTGTCAGCCACAATCGTTTTATCAGGGAAAAGGTTGCGCAACACTTCTACCAGTTCACTACCAACTTGAAGGAGACAGACAGTCCCCGCCTCAATTACATCTACCTCTTGACCTACGGAAACCGCCGCCGTAATAGCTCCTTGCAAATTTGAGTGATCAAGAGCTACTTGTAAATTAGGTAATTGTTTAGTCATAATTAGAGTACCTCATTTCTTATACTATATTTAAAAACTTCTGAGCATGAAAGCATGACGATTTCAGCGCTTAAGAATCTAAATCCAAACCTTCCAGATAGGGACTGTTTTTGGATTCTTCCACCATAGCAAGGACTTCTTCTGGAGTCTTACAGTCAACCAAGCGTTGGATTGAATTTTCCAATTCAAAAAGCGCGATAATTTGCGGAATGGCCACAGACGTATGAATCGCTGAACTAGTGGCCGCTAATGTTAATAATACCGAGACATCTGAACCGTCCGGGAATTTAACCGGCTTAGTTAAGGTAATCAGAGCAAATGAATCACGATTAACACCGGCCTCTGGACGGGCATGAGGCATGGCCATACCTGGCATTAGAATGTAATATGGACCATATTGCTCTGTTGATGAAATAATGGCATCATAATATTCTTTGTCGACTGCGCCAGACTCAATTAAAGGATTGACTGCCAATTTTACGGCTTCCTTCCAATCACTGGCACTCAGTCCAAGACGAATGGAATTATTTTCTTCAAATGCTTTTTTTAAATTCATGGATATTACCTCTTTCTTGTTTCTTGAAACAAGGAAAGTGCCTTATTTCTAAAAGCACTTTCTATGAATTGAGTTACTATAAGATAGCTTGTAATTTTGTTTTAATTTCATTGTCATCCATCAAGTTATCCAGACCAACCAAATGTCCCTTAGTACGACCGTCTAATTCATAAATCAAATGATTAGAAGCCACCACAATATCATAATTAGAAGCAATTCCTTTTGCTTCACCAACTGAACAAGAAGCAGATTCTATGTCTGAAATACCTAATTGACGCAAAGCGTTTTCAACCTTCATTTTAATAACCATTGATGAACCCATGCCATTTCCACATGCTGTAAGAACTTTAACCATAATATTTTCCTCCATTTTCAACCGATAATATAATTATTAAACAAAATGTTAAACGTTAATAATAAGTGGAACTTAAACTAAACTATTGAACCTCCCCACGATAGTAGGCTTCTTTATCTTTTGCTCTAGCAAATTGAATTTGCGGAATAGCAAGCAAGAAGAGAGCAACGATAGCATATCCAATATAACCTCCATATTTAAAGATATAAGCAAATGGTACCCAAGGAATATCAAAGTCGATATTACCATGGTAACCGCCATAAGAAGCGAGACCAAGGAGTGAAACAGCCACTGCACCAAGAGCAACTTGAAGAACCCCTGAGATGAATGATAAGGTGACTGCTGCTTTCCAGCCTCCACGCTTATCAGCGTAAACCGCAATCGCTGCATTATCAAAGAAAACAGGTACGAAACCAGTGATGATAAGAACAGGATTTTTAAAGACAATCAAGAGCACAATTGTAATTAGTTGACCGATTAAGCCGACAACAAAACCAAATAGTGGAGCAGCTGCTGAACCAAAGCCATAAGAAGCCGCAACATCAACAGCAGGGAAGGAACCAGGAAGTAGTTTATTAGAGATACCTTGGAAAGCATTAGTTAATTCACCGACGAACATACGAACACCTTGCATCAGGATAAAGATATAAACTGAGAAAGTGAAAGCTGTCTGAACAACATACATGTAGAAGTTTTGCTTAGCAGGATCAAATGGATTGGCAATAGCAACTACACTACCATTAATAGTCAATTCCTTCATAGCCATCACATCTGGACCGAGTAGAAGGAGAATCGCACCGAAGAAGAAAACCATCAGAGTTGCTGAGGCAACAACTGTATCGTGAAAAATATTTAAGAAACCTGGTAATTTAAGATCATCAAGATTATCCTCTTTCTTACCAAGTTTTGGTGCAACCTTGTCGGTAAACCAAATAGCAAATTGTTGTTGATGTCCAATCGCAAAACCACCACCATTAGTCAAACGTTGTGTAGCTTCAACAGTCATGTTTGAACTAACAGCCCAATAGAGACCGCACAGAATACCAATAAGAGCTGTTCCCAAAACACTACTTTTACCAAAAGTAGGGATCAGAACCAAAAGCATCAAAGTAATAGTTGCTGCTTGTTGGACCATAATGTGACCAGTAATAAAAAGCGTCCGAATTTTTGTAATTTTACGCAAAGCAACCAAAGCAATATTGACAAAGAAACCAATCAAGAGTGCAGTAGCAGCTGCACCGACAAAACTCGGAAAATCCGATTCAACCTTTGCATTAGCAGCCGTTAAACCAAAGTAAGGATCAATAACAGCCGCACCAATCTTAAATTTATAATTAAGAGCTACTAAAATAGGACGGAAAGTATTAACCAAACCAGCTGAACCAACATCCAAAATCATGTAACCAACAGTCGCCTTAATAAAACCAGCATAAACGTCATGCCACGGTTTCTTCAGTAGAATATAACCAAGAAGTACAATTAACCCTACAAAGAAGGCAGGTTTTTGCAAAATATTTTGCGAAAACCAATTGAGAATGATCATAAGAATATCCATGAGATATCTCCTTTTCTAATAAAATAAGTTTCCACTTTTCTTTATAATCTCATTATAATTTTGTAAGCGTTTTTATAAAAGACCAAATCTTACACAGTTTTGTGTTCAAAAATGTTCTCAAGCTAAACACTAGGTAAGTGTCAAGGTAATCTGTACCCCATAAAAATATTATAAAAAGCAAAAGAGCTAATTAACCTTACTAACCTTCTGCTTTAAACTCTTTATGCTAATATTCATCGCACACAAAAAAGGAGTGCTGCTGCCAACACTCCCTCTCATCAGATCAACTCCGCCAGTAGGACT
>NZ_JBHSAC010000007.1:0-4055 GCF_042649885.1 Streptococcus dentapri
TTTAGTATACTCCTAAACAGAGCAAAAAGCTCTTAGAAATGCAATTCCAAGAGCTTTGTCTTCAGTCTGAAATCCTCGCCCAGTGGCGAGGATTTTTCGTGTTAACACTTATTATTCAACCGTAATATCCCCCATATTGGCTGAGATATCAAGGAAATTATCTTTAGAGCGATTAAGAGCACTGGTAATATCTTTATTTCCGGCATCGATATCAGATGTAACAGTAAGATTATGGTCTTTGAGGGATAAATCAATATTGCCTGAAGAGGCAGATACTCTATTCTCCTTTTTGAAGGCTACCTTGTTTCCTTCAATATTGCCCATATCCATAGTAATTTTACTAGCAGTGAAATTCACATTATCGAGATCTAAATTACCTGAGTCAGCTGAAAATCTAAAGTCCGAAAGATTGGAGTTGGTGATTTTAGCACTTCCCATATCCACATCAAGTTTCCATTCTTTAATAGTTGTTTTATTGAGCTTGAATTGACCAGCATCCAGAGACAAGTTCATTCGATCAATATCAAGATGATTAATGTCTAAGCCGTTAATTGACATCTCACCAGTTAATTCGGTGATATCGACCCCTTTGGGAACAGTTATGGTGACAGTGTTGGTATCTTGTTGGTCACTGATCAGTGCCGTAAAATCAGAAAGCTTGAAAACATTGATTTGTATGTCAGAATGGGCGTATATATCTAACTGATGATTCTTGACGCTGACTTTTAAAGGAGTTTTTTCTTGTTGATAGTAGGAAATTTTAGCTTCATTATCTTGGCCTTCTTGGATAACAAAGTGATAATTGGAACTGTTAATAGCAATTTTATCAAAATCTTCTAATTTCTTCTCGGTGAAGCTCCCTTCTCTTTTGGTATACTCCTGAATGTAACCGAAACCATCATTGATAAAGCCGATAACAGCTAACAAAGCTCCTAAGAGGCTGATGCTAATTCCCAAGATTAATAATATTTTTTTCCACTTTTTCATTGTCCTCTTCCTTTCTTAATTGTCCAACGTACAAGCCTGACAGTTCCTCGACTGAACCACTTAGAAAGTTCGCTTCCTGCTAAGATAGCCAAGAGAGCTAAGCCGACACAGAGAAGACCTAAACCGACTCCCATTGAGGATCCAGCTGCAGTTACCGATAGATACCTGATTCCATCAATAAAGATAGCAACTCCCGTTATTAATCCAGTCAATGCGAAGGTGAATAGTATGAAAATAAAGGCAGCTCCCATTATGAGAAAAGTCAGCAAGAAGCCGATAAATGCAAAGGCTAGCGGTAGAGCAATCGGTGAAGCGAAGACCGCTAAAATAGCAATCCAGACAATAGCAGCATAATTCTTAGGAGATGAATTAGTATGATTGGCTTTTTCTTTCAAAAGATTGCTTAAAATTTCATTAGCAGTTTCCCCAGGGTCACCCAATTCTTGGATGACCTGTTCTTCGTTTTCAGATCCAGCTTCGTCAAAGTATTCTGTAAAATACTCCATTGCTTCTTCATAATCTTTTTGTGGTAATTTTTTAAGGTATTTATCGAGTTTTTTTAAATAATCATTTCGTGTCATGTCTTAGTCTTCCTTCTATGATACCGTTTATAGTGTCAATGTAGAGCTGCCAGTCTCCCTTACGAGCTTTTAATTGTTCTAAGCCCTCAGTGGTGATGGTATAATATTTACGTCGCCTCCCTCGATATTCTTGATTGTAGGTAGTAACATATCCTGCCTTTTCTAGCCTTTTTAAGATGGGATAAAGGGTAGACTCTTTAATATCAGCCGTGAGCTTGATGGTCTGACTGATTTCATAACCATAAGAATCTTCCTTTTCTATAATCGCTAGAATCAAGAATTCAATGAGGATAGATGATACTGGAAAGTACATTCGAGCCTCCCGATTAATATATATTTTTGAGATATTGATATTTAGGTGTTATATTAGCTTTAAACATGGTATGATGGTAAAAATAATTTGTTTAGAAATGAGAGTTTTATGGAATTGAACTGGCTGGAAAAGTTAAAGAATTACCAACCTAAGCCTTTAGATGAAGAAGGACGTTACGCTGTTCTATTGCCCTTAGTGTGGGATGAGCAATCACAGATTTGGCAAGTTCTCTATCAGATAAGAAGCCAAGAGATTTCTCAACCAGGAGAAGTTTCATTTCCCGGAGGCAGAGTTGAAGAAGGCGAGGCCTTTGAAGCGGCGGCTATTCGTGAGACTATCGAGGAGCTTAATGTCACTTCTGATCAGATTGAGATTAAAGGGGAGATTGATTATTCCGTTCATCACCATCGGACGATTCGTTGTTTTGTTGGAACTTTGGCAGGAGATTGGAAACAGATTCGCCCAAATGCTAATGAGGTAGATAGACTTTTTACAATTCCTCTGTCAGATTTGATGAAAACTCCTCCTAAGGTTTACCGTTTGTTATCGACTTTGGACCCCTCCTCGGACTTTCCTTTTGAGCGGATCCCTCAAGGATATCAGTACAATTTTGGAAAAGACCAACGCAAAATTCCCTTCTACGATTTAGCCGGTGAAAATCTCTGGGGATTGACGGCCCAGTTTACAGCTCGATTTGTAACGATCCTCCAAGAGGACATCCTAAATAAATAAGGTCAATCAGTTGACATTTATGTAAACAATGATTGATTAGCAACTAAAGGATAGAGCTGGGTAAAAATTTACAAAATTTACAAGAGTGTCAAGTTATATTTTTATTAGTATAGATTGTAAATCCAAAAAACCGACTGTCATCTAATTGTCAGCTCCTTGTCGTTTTCAATCTTTTTTAGAGGGGCTATACTTGAGTTAGTAAGAAGAAAGGAATTCTATTCTATTATGAAAAATAAAAGAATCGTGGCTAACCTCCGTAAACAAAAAGGATAGACTCAAGAGCGTTTAGCGGAGAAAACAAGTTTAAGTGTTAGAACAATCCAGAGAATTGAAAATGGTGAGGATGTCAGTTTAGAAACTGTCAGTCTAATTGCTAGTGCTCTAGGCGTAAGTATCAATGATCTTCTTGAACCGACTGACAATAATCAAAAACTGAAAGAGCTGTCTGATTTCTCGGATGAGCAGGTCTCGCAGTTAGCTCAAAGGGAAGCCGAAGATAAATTGTTTTCGCTCTACCGTTTAGGATATATCTTTATTATGATTATTCTTGCTTTGGGCATTAATTGGATTCATGATGAAATGGTCCAAAGTGTCGTAGGATTGGTGTGGACTTTCGTCTTTGTAGCTGGTCTTATTATTTCCAAATATATTAGACAGTCCAGCTGGGAAGCAAGGCTCGATAAAAAATATCACTTAACCAAAAATAAAAATCGTCATATTTTAAAAGAGTGCCACGAGAGCGATGAAGAGCAGTTTTTATGGTCGAAAAATCCTTATACTCGCCCCATCATGATGATATTTTGGGGTATTATTATCCCTCTGCTCTTCATTATTAAATATGCACTTCGCCTATTTTAATAACAACCTGCCTTAAGATACGCACCCAAAAGTTAGGCAAAAAAGTCTAATTTTTGAGTGTTATTTTTATGAAATTAATTTGTGAAGATAGGGTTCACACTTATTAGGTTATTAGGTTTTTACAAATTTAAAGACGTTATATAAAGATAATAGCTCTTGATGAGCTGAAACAATCAATTACAGATTATATTTTTTACTACAATAACAAATAGATTAAAACCAAACTATAAGGATTCATTTGTCCAACTTCTTGGAGATTAGTACATCTTTGAAATCTTAGGCTTAATTTTGCAGAACAAGCAGGTTTTATTTCAGGAAGAAAGCTAGAAAACACGACGTTTACTAGCTAGTTATTCTATGATCTGACTAATATGCCTTTTTCACACTTTCATGAAGGTTATGAGTTAGTTGATATTATACAATCTATACGCCCGAAGTTGATTGAATTATATAATCAAACTAACTACGATGATTGGAGTAGCTGGGCTGAAAAATAAGAATTTTATTTTATATTACTCGTGGTGCTAGTTAATTTCAAAATATCTCAAATTATAAGCCAGTATGATTTGTTCGATTCTCAATTG